>CAZTDW010000196.1:0-7594 GCA_964611835.1 uncultured Rikenellaceae bacterium
TTTTGAGGAGAAGGGAGTTAATGTTTACAATGACAATATTTACATCCCGATCGAAACCATGCTGCTGAGATTTCAGAACAGGGCTCTGGTGAACACAAAGCTTGTCTCATCGGCCAGCTCTAATGCCATGATCTTTGGAGGCGGCCCCGGACGCATGGTAGTAGTTTCCAGCAGTTCAGACGCAGGATCAGGCGGCGAGACAAATTATAATCAGCTCGACAGGATAGTGGTTCAGGTGAATGAGACAGAAGAGATAAATGCCACCACGGAAATTCTGAGCCGTATGTTTACAAGGCGCCACTCAGGGGTCAAGGATTTTGAAATAACTGTTCCGGAATTGCTGCTCAAACAGCAGCAGAGGACAAAAGATATATTCAATATTGTATTGGGGGCCATTGCCAGCATATCGCTGATAGTAGGAGGTATCGGAATTATGAACATTATGTTTGCATCGGTCATGGAAAGAATTAAGGAAATAGGGACCAGGATGGCCATAGGTGCAAAGAAAATGGACATTGTTGTCCAGTTTCTTTCCGAGGCCGTTCTGATAAGCGTTTCAGGAGGATTTGTCGGCATATTCCTGGGCGTGATTATGGCAAAGCTGATTCAGCAGATCGCAGGGATTATGACTATTGTTTCATTCTTTTCTGTTTTTATCGCATTTGGCGTCTCGGCTGCCGTCGGAGTGATTTTCGGGTACTCTCCGGCAAAAAGAGCCTCGGAAAGAGATCCCATCGAATCGTTGAGGTATGAATAAAGTATTGAAAATGAAAAAAGTATTTTTTTATCTGTCAGCATTACTGTTTTTATTGCCGGGCCGGCTATCCTTCACACAGGAATTAAAAAGACTTACCCTGGATGAAGTTATCAGACTTTCCGAAGAACAGTCTCCCCAGGCACTTATGGCCAAGCACAGGTTCAGGGCCAGCTACTGGCAATACCGTACCTTTGTTGCCCAATACAGGCCATCCCTGACATTGACCGGAACAACACCAAACTACAGCACTGCATACGAGAGAGTATGGAACTCCAACACCGAGACCTGGGATTACAAATCAACAAATACCCTAAGTAACCTTGGATCGCTTTCACTCTCACAAAATATCGGATTAACAGGCGGCACAATCTATCTCAATTCTGATCTTACACTGTATAATGATTTTGAAAATGAGACAAGAAGATATATCACTGTTCCTCTAAGTATCGGTCTTAACCAGCCCCTTTTCAGATATAATTCACTTAAGTGGCAGAAGAAGACTGAACCGCTTAAATATGAAACTGCAAAGAAGACATTCCTTTCAAATATTGAAAGTGTACATATTTCGGCAGTAAACTACTTCTTCTCGCTTACTCTTGCGCAGATAAACAAGGAGATTGCAGAAATGAATTATTCCAATGCCGACACACTGTACCGCATAGCAAAAGGGAGGTATCAGCTGGGAACGATTTCGGAAGATGAACTGCTTCAGATGGAGCTCACATGGCTGAACACTGAAACATCCAGGCAGGAAGCGGCTATGAATCTTAGAGACAGGGAAATAAGGCTAAGGTCTTTTCTGGGTTTCAATGAAAATGTAAGGCTTGAGCTTGTATTACCCTCCGAGATACCTTCCCTGCAGGTCCAGCCAAGGGAGGTTCTTGACATGGCACTGGCTAATAATCCTGAAATTCTTGCACAGGAACTTACAGTCATGACCGCTGAAAGCAATCTGGCCCAGGCAAAAGCCGAGAAGGGATTTAATGCCAACCTCATAGCTTCATACGGGGTACGCGATCAGGATCCTAATTTTCCTCTGGCCTATAGTCAGACGAACAAACAGCAGACTGCAAGGATAGGTTTCACCCTGCCGATACTCGACTGGGGCCTTGGCCGCGGCAGGTACCGCATGGCAAAATCAAGCCTCGAGCTGGCCCAGGTTCAGGCTCAGCAGGCAATGGTGGATTTTGAACAAAACCTGCTTCTTGATGTGGAACAGTTCAACCTTCAGTCAAATCAGGTAAGAGTAGCAGCAAAAAGCGACACAGTCGCAATGAAGATGTTCGAGGTGACAAAGCAGAGATTCCTTATAGGAAAAATTCAGATTCTTGAGCTGAACAACGCCGATACAAAGAAAGACCAGAATAAAAGGGCTTATGTTCAGGCATTGCAGAATTACTGGAACTATTTCTACAACCTGAGGAACCTTGCCTTGTATGATTTTGTTAACAGGAAACCTCTTGAAACAGAATACGACAAGCTTCTTGAATAAAGAATTTGATTTTTTTCATTAGTAGGGACGTTGTATGCAACGTCCCTACATTTTTTTTATTAAAAAATTATATATTTGCGCCTCAATCAGTCAGACTAAGAAAAACATCGAAATAATTCAAAAAAGACAGAAATGCAAAACAAAACAGCTATCTCGATCCTGGCAATTGCACTGGCTTTGGTATGTATTTACCAGCTCTCGTTTACATTTGCTACCTATAAAGTCAGAAATGATGCAAAGGAATATGCACAGGGAGATCTGGTGAAGCAGAGAGTATATCTGGATTCTGTTTCGGCTTTGCCTAAAGAAGACTGGAGCTATCTTGGAAATACATTCAAGGAGGTACAAAAGAAAGAGATGAACCTTGGGCTTGACCTTAAAGGCGGTATGAACGTAATTCTTGAGGTTTCAGTTGAGGACATTCTGAGAGGTCTGTCCAATTATTCGACCGACAGAACATTCAATGAAGCCCTGACCAGAGCAAAAGCCGAATATCAGAGGCAGAGCCAGACAGATTTTCTGACCCTTTTCGGAAGGGCATTCGGGGAGATTGATCCGGATGCAAAACTTGCCGCCATTTTCGGTACTGTTGAAATGAGGGATAAGATCAATTTCAATTCATCAAATGCCGATGTGCTGGGGGTACTTGAGAAAGAAGTTTCGGATGCGATAGAAAATGCGTTTAATATACTGCGTACAAGGATTGACAGGTTTGGGGTTGTACAGCCAAATATTACCAATCTTGCCACCAAGGGACGCATACTGATTGAGCTGCCGGGCCAGGATGATCCGGCCAGGGTGAGGGAATTGCTTCAGGGAACTGCAAATCTTGAATTCTGGGAGACCTACGAAAATACTGAGATCATCGGTTTTCTCTCGCAGGCAAATTCCCTTCTGAGGGAGATCCAGGCAAACACGGTAAAAAAAGATACTGTTTCAACTCCCGCTCTTGCAAAGGCAGATGCTGATACAACGGTGAAGGACAGGTCTCTTCTTGACCTTATTGAAGAGGATACAGCTGCTGCAGCACCGGAAACACGTGAGGAATTCAATCTTCAGAATCCTCTCTTTGGCGTTCTCAGCCCAAGGGTTAATGAGCAGGGCCAGCCTCTGCCTTCAAGTATGGTCGGACTTGCTGCAGGGATTGATACCGCAAAGGTTAACAGGTATTTTAAGATGAATCAGGTCAAAGCTCTCTTCCCGCGCGACCTGAAGCTTCTATGGAGTCAAAATCCATATAAATACGATCCCACCCAGACAATGTATGAGCTGCACGCCATAAAGGTGACAACCCGCGATGGCAGGCCCCCTCTCAGCGGAGATGTAATAACTTCAGCCAGGCCCTCTTCAGGTGTGACCGGCTCTGAAGTAAAGGTTGACTTCTCAATGAATGCCGAGGGTGCAAAAACATGGGCCAGGATGACACGGGAAAATGTCGGACGCTGTATTGCAGTTGTCCTCGACGGCTATGTCAGGTCATATCCCAGGGTTCAGAATGAGATCACAGGCGGAAATACTGAAATAACAGGCGACTTTACAATTGAGGAAGCAGATGACCTGGCAAATATTCTCAAGTCAGGAAAAATGCCTGCACCTGCAAGAATAGTTTCAGACACAATTATTGGTCCGACTCTTGGTAAAGAGGCGATCAACGCGGGTGTGGTATCGTTTTTCATTTCCTTCCTGATCGTTCTCGCCTATATGATATTCTACTACAGCAAAAGCGCAGGAACCGTCGCCGATGTCGCACTGGTTGGAAACATCTTTCTCCTCCTGGGTGTATCGGCTTCACTCGGTGCCATTATCACCCTTCCGGGTATTGCAGGTATTGTCCTTACAATGGCTATGTCAGTTGATGCAAACGTTCTTATATACGAAAGGATACGTGAAGAACTGAGGGCCGGAAAAGGAATTAAACTGGCTGTCGCCGATGGGTATAAAGGTGCCATGTCGGCAATACTAGACTCAAATATCACAACACTTCTTACCGGTATCGTGCTGTACGTGTTCGGAACAGGTCCAATTAAGGGATTTGCCACAACACTTGTCATAGGTATCTTTACTTCACTGTTCTGTGCGATATATATCACTCGTCTTATCTATGAATGGTTGTTGAAGAAAAATACAAACCTGTCATTCTCCATAAGACTTACTGCCAACTTCCTTAAGGATACCCATATTGATTTCATAGGAATGAGGAAAATATTCTATGGTATTTCAATAGCGATAACTGTTTTGGGGATTGGATCGCTTGTTATAAGGGGCCTTAATCCGGGGATAGATTTTTCAGGAGGCCGTACCTATGTTGTCCGTTTTAATGAGCCGGTGAAAACCGCCGATGTTGCAAGCCGTCTTGCAGTCCCATTCAATGAACCGCCGCAGGTCGTTACGTACGGGAATGATAATCAGGTAAGGATAACAACAAAATACAAGATCACGGAAACAGGCGTTGACAACGAGATCGAAACATCTCTTTATGAAGGACTTAAAGATATGATTGGGGCCAATGTTACCAAAGAGGAATTCCTCTCCACTTACAGGGTCAGCTCTGAAACAGTGGGACCGACAATTGCATCCGATATAAAGCGAAGAGCAATATGGGCAGTCGGACTTTCCCTGATTATAATATTCCTTTACATCTTTATGCGGTTCAAGAACTGGCAATACGGGCTGGGTGCGCTTGTGGCAATTGCACACGACTCAATGATCGTTATTGGGATATATTCACTTCTATGGGGTATAATGCCATTCTCAATGGAAATCGACCAGTCATTCATAGCAGCGATCCTGACAATCATCGGTTACTCGGTAAATGATACGGTTGTTGTGTTTGACAGGCTCAGGGAGTTCATTCCACTCCACAGAAAGCGGCCGGTAAAGGAAGTCATTAACCTTGCAATGAATGATACATTGAGCCGGACCATCAATACAGGTATGACCTCAATTCTTGTTCTTATTGTTATGTTCTTCTTTGCAGGAGCAACAATCAGAGGATTTCTTTTTGCCTTGCTGATAGGTATTATTGTCGGAACTTATTCCTCTATATTCGTTGCTTCCTCCATAGTTTACGATACAACCAGGAAAAAGGGGATAAAAGCCTGAAAAAAATTGATATTTTTTCTACCTTTGACAATGTCATGGGTGAATCTAAAGGAGAAGAAGGTAGATGAGCGGTCAGGAGATATTTGTAATTATAATAGTTGCCCTTCTGCTTTTTGGTGCAGACAAGCTGCCTGAAATTGCACGTACTTTGTCAAAGGGTATGCGCGATTTCAGGAAAGCTACCGATGATATCAAAAGAGAGTTTGAATCCAGCACGGCAGAAATAAGAAAGGATATCAATGAGGTTACCTCCACTATTACCAGGGATGTAACAGATATGTCGGAAAGCATCAATAAGGATGTGAATGAAGTGAAGGATAATATCAGCCGGGAAGTGAATGATTTTACCAATGACCTCAAAAGCGATGTGAACGAGGTTAAGGACAGCATCGAAAAAGATGTGAATGAGGTAAAGGAAAATCTTGAGAAGGATTCAAATGACCAGCCGGAGACGGCAAAGAAAGATACCCCGGATCAGGGAGAAAATCCGTACAGCTACACATATACTGATTGACTTTTCTTTAATTTAAATCATAGTTATTCAGGAAATTAATCCTGTTTCGCTTAATATCTCCTTTTCAATAGATGATCAGAACCACAGGCATTACAAAATCATACGGTGAGCTCAAAGTTCTTAAAGGGATCGATATCGAGATAAGGGACAGGGAAGTTGTATCAATCGTAGGCGCAAGCGGAGCAGGCAAAACAACACTGCTTCAGATAATAGGAACCCTGGATCGGCCCGACTCGGGAATAGTATATTACAATGGTACCGATACGAGCCGCCTGAGGGGAAAGGCACTGGCTTCCTTCAGGAATAACAATATCGGCTTTGTCTTTCAGTTCCACCAGCTACTTCCGGAGTTTACCGCTCTTGAAAATGTTTGTATCCCCGCATATATAGCCGGTAAGAGCAGAGCTGCAGCAGAAGAGCGGGCACTTGAGATACTGGGATTCCTTAACCTTACGGACAGGATTGACCATAAACCCTCCGAACTCAGCGGCGGAGAACAGCAACGGGTTGCCGTTGCAAGAGCTCTGATCAACAATCCGGCCGTTATCCTGGCAGATGAACCCTCCGGAAACCTCGACTCCGAAAACAAAAATGAACTTCATAAACTGTTCTTCAGGCTTAGAGACTCTTTCGGACAGACCATAATCATAGTTACTCACGACAGACAGCTTGCCGGCATGTCCGACAGGATACTTCAGATAAAGGACGGACTTATTGTTAATGAGTCGTGATCAATCATACAATGGACTGACTTTTGAGGAACTCAAAGAGTTCCTGGATGAAAAGGCTGATTATTATAACAGACCTTTCTTCATTGAATCTGATCCAATAAGCATTCCGCATCGTTATACCGAAAAAGGCGATATAGAGATAGCCGGATTCCTTGCGGCTACTATTGCATGGGGAAACCGTAAGATGATCCTGAGAAGTTCGGTAAGGATGATGGAGATACTCGAGGATTCGCCTTTTGATTTCATAGTTAATTCGAGCGATTGTGAGCTCGATCAGGCTATACGTTTCGTGCACAGGACATTCAATCTGGTCGATTTTGCCTATTTTCTTAAGGCCCTCCGGCATATATACAAGAACAAGGGGGGGCTTGAGACTGTTTTTGTAACCCATAAAACATCCGATTCGCTTCAGCCTGCAATTCACGAATTTCACAAGATATTTTTTGAGCTGCCACACGAAAAAAGGACCGAAAGACATGTTTCAGATCCGTTTAAAGGATCGGCTGCAAAAAAAATAAACATGTTCCTTCGATGGATGGTTAGAAAAGATAATAAAGGGGTCGACTTTGGCTTATGGGACTCATTGTCTCCATCAATTTTGTCATGCCCTCTTGATATCCATTCAGGGAATGTGGCCAGGAAACTTGGCATGTTAAAGCGGAAACAAAACGATACAAAGGCAGTATCAGAGCTGGATGCCGTATTAAGAAGCTTTGACGAAAAGGATCCTGTAAAATATGATTTTGCTCTGTTCGGATTGGGCGCTATTGAAAGATTCTGGTAACAGATTTCAATTGGGGTATAATCCAGTCACTTATTTCTTTTCCTTCGGCAGGAAGGCTGATATGATATCCAGCGGAACGGGAAAAACGATAGTCGAGCTTTTCTCCGAAGCTACTTCAGTAAGCGTTTGCAGAAACCGAAGCTGTAAGGCTGAAGGATTCTGGCTTATTATGCTGGCAGCATCTGACAGCCTCTGACTAGCCTGGAATTCACCC
>CAZTDW010000197.1:0-7545 GCA_964611835.1 uncultured Rikenellaceae bacterium
TTTCCTTTGCGAAGAATTCCTCAGTCATTTTCTGATCTGTGAGATCAAGTTCTCCGATCGTCTTCAGCAGGAGGTTTGTATAACCTTTACTCCTGAGGGTGTTCGTCAGCGCCGAACCAACCAGCCCTGTATGCCCTGCAATATAAATTCTAGAATTTTTATCCATTTAAGTTATTCTTAAACAAGGAGTTGCGCCGAGTAAATACTGAGTATCACTGTTCTTAACTCTGTGTAACTCCGTTTCTTAACTTTGTGTGACTTGTGTTTAAACATTTATTCAAAATAATTAAATGTCCTGAAGCCTCCGTTACGGACGTGGCTTTCCTTTTTCATGAGTTGAATGTCTGAGGTTATCATATCATCGATTAAGCCCTGAAGGTCGTATTCAGGTTCCCATCCCAGTTTGGTCCTCGCTTTGGTTGAGTCTCCTATAAGAAGGTCGACCTCTGTAGGCCTGAAGTAATTCCTGTCGATCCTTACCATAACGGGATTTTCCCTGATCCTTTTCCTGACCGGATCAAGAAACTCAATTCCAACCACTCTGGTGAAGACTTTTTCATCAACACTTACCAGCGAACCGGTCTCGTCCTCTTTTTCACCGCTGAAACTGATCTCCAGTCCGGCAGATTCAAATGTTTTCTGGATGAAATCCCTTATGGAGGTTGTAACACCGGTGGCAATTACATAGTCATCGGGAGTATCCTGTTGCAGGATCAGGTACATTGCCTTTATATAGTCCTTGGCATGTCCCCAGTCGCGGCGTGATGAGAGGTTTCCCATAAAGAGGCAATCCTGCATTCCGAGTGCTATTTTTGCCATAGCCCTTGAGATCTTCCTGGTTACAAACGTTTCACCCCTGATTGGCGATTCATGGTTGAACAATATACCGTTACTTGCGTGAATGCCATATGCTTCGCGATAGTTGACAGTGATCCAGTAAGCGTAAAGTTTTGCCACGCCATAAGGACTGCGGGGATAGAAAGGAGTTTTTTCGTTCTGGGGGACCTCCTGTACAAGTCCGTACAATTCACTTGTCGATGCCTGATAGATCCTTGATTTATTTATCAGTCCCAGTAATCTGACTGCCTCGAGTATCCTGAGTATTCCTATTCCGTCAGCATTGGCTGTGTATTCAGGGGTGTCGAAACTGACCTTCACATGACTCATCGCAGCAAGGTTATAAATCTCATCCGGCTGGCATTCCTGAATAATGCGTGTAATGTTCATTGAGTCGGTAAGATCACCATAGTGAAGAATAAAATTGCGTTTTTCCACATGCGGATCCTGATACAGGTGGTCAATTCTTTCCGTATTGAATAGAGAGCTGCGTCTTTTTATCCCGTGAACCCTGTATCCTTTTTTAAGCAGGTATTCAGCCAGGTACGCACCATCCTGGCCTGTAACGCCCGTTATTAATGCTGTCTTTGACATATATTGAATTTTTAATTTTCGATCTCATTCTGATATTAAACTTGTTATTTTCCACCCCCTTTTTCATCCCAATCCATTTTTAACCCCCTACCCCCCATGTCCCCATCATTTATCCACCAACCCCCCTGTTCCCATCATTTACCCCCCAACCACCCTAAAGGGGGGCTGATTCAGTTCTGGCCGGTTGAACCCCCCTTTAGGGGGGCAGGGGGGTATTGTAAATCAGCGGGATGAAAAGTGATATATCCCGGGTTTAATTATATCAAGAAGTCTTTCACCCTTATTTTGATCCTGAAGGCATTAGGTATCTGTTCTTCGCTGATCATTATCAGATAACCTCCGCCACCGGCTCCCGAAAGTTTCCATGCAACAGCTTTGTTCCTGTGCCTGTCGATTATTTTCTGAATCTCCGGGGTCATCATTTTAGGAAACATCCTGACCTGAGAATGGAAGGAATCGAGGAAGCCTTCAGAAAACCTCTTCATGTCTCTTGCCAGAAGCCCTTCCCAGGCCTTATCAGCTGCCTCGGTAAGCGCCCTCACATTAGCGGTATTTATGTTTGTATCGCTTAATACATTATATTCTTCCGGCCTTGGCCATAAAGTAAGCATATACAATCTTTCCTCAAGCCAGTTTATAGTACTGATATCCGATATGGCTGAAAATTCCGAAGGCCAGTATTTTCCTTTCTCATAGAAGAACCTGTTTATTCCCGGCATTGTAATACCTATGGAATCCTGAGAACCGCTTACTTCCTTTGTGCCGGGATCATTATCATACCTGAAAAGGGTTTTGGCGAGTTTTTCCGGTTTTTCCAGGGGTAAATAGTTATTCCATAGTTCAATTGCTTTTTTTCTTGTGGAGGTTGCCATTCCTGACCTCTCATTGAATTCAATTGTCGGTTCAATGGAGGCAGTGATTGCAGCTCCGGGGTAATACTTTGACACATAAGGCTGATCGATCCAGGTCCCGGCAATATCAATCCTGTAGGGCAATGGCTTTACTGATCTTAAGGCTGTAGTTGATCTCGGAGGAAGGTTAGCATGCGGTATACGTTTAAGTACCTTGTATTCTATTCCAAGATCCTTGCAGAGCTCCTCCTTCTCAGGTGAGTGTCCGTCTTCATTGACGATAAAAATATCGGGTTTCAACAGTTTGATATCTTCAAGGAAATCGATCAGTCCCGAGCCTGTGTTGACAGTGGCTTTTTTAACGCATGCAAGTGCATTCAGAATATAGGCTCTTTCTTCCTCTGAATTAATTGTTTCCCTTCCCTTAAGTTCCCTGATCGTTTTGTCAGAACCGAGTCCTATATAAAGATCTCCGTACTGTGATGCTTCATGTAAAAAAGCAATATGTCCGGAATGAAGCATATCAAAACATCCTGACACAAAGACTTTCTTATTGCTCATTGTACCTTCTTTCTTAACAGATTAAATATTTATTTAATACTACCTGCTTCTGGCATTTTTGAAAAGGATATTAAACATTGACAACCAGAAGTATCTGAAGTCAGTCATAAAAGGATGCCGGTCAAAGGAATCAAGGTACTTCATTTCCGAAGCCTGGATCCCTTCCAGATCAGTTGGCATATCAACATAAAATGGAGGGATCAGCCCTGGTTTGTATTTTATTCTCCTGTCCTGTACTTCCTTCCTGTAAAGTTGAAAATACTGTTTGCTCAACGGCCTGATGCCAACCAGTTTCATCTCTCCCTTTACAAGGTTTATAAGCATTGGCAGTTCATCAAACCAGATTTTCCTGTAGATTGCACCCCAGTTGGTGATACGGAAATCATCCTTGAATTTACCCCCGTCCTGGAGGTCATGCAGTCTGAAGACATATTCCTGTATGTATTCTGAATATGGATGCATGGTCCTTAATTTATAGACTTTGAAAACCTCGCCATTTCTTCCTATCCTTGGCAGGGCGATCATAGCACCATAAATGCTTCCGTTTTTGAAGAGAGGCCGGGTAATTTTCTTTGCTTCAATGCACAAATGAGGTCCGATAAACGATTCCTGTTTAATTATAAATCCTGCCCTTGAGATACGGCCCAATGCTTCCGCCCTCGATAAAACTGCATTTAATCCCCGCGTTAGAAAATAATACAACCCCCTGGTTAGTCTGATTTTCGGAAAGATCCTTTTTATGACAAAATCAAAAGAATAGTATATATAATTAAAAACGGGGGGGTACTTTTTCAGCAGCCTTTCTTTGCGCTGATCTTTTGTTTCCACGCAACAAAACAGGAAACCGGTCTCCACCAGCTTTGAATTGATTGCTTCAAGAAAATTATCCAGATCAGGAATGTCATTTATTTTGTGAAGGTTTATTATATAATCGTACTTATCCCTTGGGAGGCTTATAATATTGAAAGTAGTGGTGGTTGATAATACGGCTGTACGGGCATTGATCTTATTCCCAGTCATTTTAATCACGGCATCGGCAAGCTCCCTTCCGCATTCCTTCTCAATCTGGTCAAAAATCCTCGGATTGATCTCAGCTTTGGCTGTTAATGGATTTTTGTTATTCCCGTTGACTTCTCCGACAAGATCATATTCACTTTTTTTCTTTCCTATCTTCAATCTGGCAAAATCATCAGTATCATTTATGGTTGCTTTCTTGTATGCAACATAAGCTGATCCGATGATAAGTTCAAAAAATGTGGCAATGGTTGCTGTACCCAGAACAATGGTCCTGGAATAGAAATACTCCCTGAATACGTACATCAGGAGGGCTGTGATCGAGAGGGAAATTATGTTGCTGCTTATAACGCGATAAAACAGGGAAGTGAAGTTGATTATTTTCCCTTTATGCATTTTGCCGTTTATCAGAGAAACGATAATCCAGACCAGTGCAAGAAATCCGAAAAAAATCGAATGAGTCGGAAGATATCCTTTAAAACTCGTCGGCTTCGTTGAGACAACGATAAGGAAAGATATTGCAAGGATCACAATATCTGCCGCCAGTGTTATCGCTCTGAATTTCCGGGTTTTCATCAACTTTCAGCAATTCAGTACTATTGCCATGTGAAGTAAATAAATATTAATCAAATGGTATCAATAATATTCATTTTTTTCACTTTCATTATCTGTTCAGATTGCCAATAATTATTAAAATATCATAAAATGATGAAAGGTCAGAATCCAAATGTAATTCCGAAATTCACAGTGGTCTTTTTACCGTAAAGGAATTCAGGACTCCATTTTTCATCCCCCGCAATATTGCTTCTTGTAGCATCGAGCCAGGAATAAAGATCGTTTCTGATCTGGAATAAAGCTTTTAAACCGTATGAAGTATTGTGCCACTCTACTGATTCCAGAGGCGGATTTCCTACTCTTGAACCTCCGATTTCAGAATAATCAGGTCCTCTGACGGCATCGAGATAAAACAGGTTTATATCAAGAGCCCTGTAAGGTCTGTAATTCAGTGCCAGGTACCATTCCCTCGAATTATCCTTCAAATAGTGGCCGAGATTGTAATTTGTCTGTTCAAAGGTCAGAGTGGTAACATAGTGCTGGTATGTAAGCGGGTAGGAATAAGTAAATTCGGTTGTCAGAGAGAGGTTTTCAACAGGAAGATTACTCAGCCTGAATCCTGTTTTCCAGCTGAAGAAATTCCATTCATCCTTTTTTGTAAATCTGCTTACTGAAAGTTCGTCGACGAACAAAGTCACAAAAAGGTGAAGGTTCTTTATATTCCTTGAGCTTATATCGAGAAACATCTGGGAATTCATATTGTCAACGCCTGAAGTCTGTGAATGGTCGACTGATTTGTAAAAGAAAAGCGGAACAATATATGCCGGATTGATATGCTTGTCGGTGTATATTATGCTGTTTCCCAGCGAAACGGAAAGATGTTTTACCGGAATAAATGAGAACATGTTGGCGGCGATATATTTTTTATGATATACCGAACGGTATTTTGCGCCATAGCTGTTATTGATCCAGTAAGACCTTGAGCTGTCGACCACCATTGAATTCAGCCATCCGTGATAATAATTGAAGTTGAACCATTTCACAGGCTTGAGATTCAGCCGCAATTGTACAAATGTAGGATTGGTCCCGCTGAAAATATTTGCTCCGTTGTAATTATCTCCCCATTGCAGGCGATCTTTTACAAGACCGGCATTGCCCCACTTCCATGACCAGGTCACCCCGCCCTGCATTTCACTCCAGTCGGTACCGTTCTTAATGTGGCCTCCTTCTCTTTTTGTAAGATACTCAGGCCTTCCAAGGAGAGGTTTTTCGTGATTGTCCCTCAGGGACGCGTAAAATCCCCACCTTTGAATATATGCGCGCGCTTCAACACCATTGCGCAGGTAAGTGGCTTTTCCTGATGAATTGGCAAATATTTCCCCGCCTAAGACAGGATTGACGGTTACCGAGAACAGGGAATCACTGTAATAGAACAGGTCAAGTCGTCTTTTCCAGTTTTTACCTATGGTGAGCTCTTTTCCAAAATCGAGGAGATAAAAGTCAAGTTCTTTCTGCTGACGGATATTGAGCAATTCCCTTTTACTGTCAGCTTCTTTAAGAAGATGTGCGATATGAAGCCTGGACCAGGGCTTAACTGAGGAGAGAACATCAATTACCTGTGAACCGGCCAGCTCATCCAGGAATTCATAAACTCCGGTATTATTAACAGGGTGCGGAACTTCCTGGGGATAAAGGACAGTACCGGGCCGGAAAAGGAGGATAAAAAAGGTACAATAAAACCACAACCAGCTTTTGTGACTGATCATAAGAATTTTTAAGGTCAAAAATACGACATTATATCCCGTGTTCCAAAGCCTAGTTCTTGTTCAGGAATTCAAAAATATTGAAGCCCAGGCATATTTCGTGGTTATTGTAGATATTAAGCTCGACATCAGAGGCAAAATTGAAGTTGTACGCAATCTTCAGGCCTTTGCCTATGTTTAGTCCCAGACCGGCTCCCCATATTCCGGGATCCCGGAAAACAAGGCTGCCCCATATCTTTTCCCTGTAAAGTACCTGTGCTGCAATTTCAAACTGGCTTTTTACATACTGACCTCCTCTCAGTATAAACAGAGGGACAAGATCCCAGTTTTCGCCAACCTGAAAATCATAGGTTACATGTGCCTGAAAATTGGCAACAGGATTATATTTCACCTCAACTTCCTTATAACTGGCATCTCCAAATGATATGTTCGAGAACATGAATCCTGCCTCGAATTTCTGCATTACCCAAACCAGAGACACATCGCTCATGAATTTCAGTTTGGATTTTATATCGGCGCTGATCAGCGATGGATCAAGACTGTAATTAGGATCATTGTAATAATCGGTCAGATTCAGCGTATTGCGGTACACTCCTGCAGACAGGCCAAAGAGAATATTGTTGTTATCGTTGACTTTCAGCCTGTAGGAGTATGATCCCATAATGTTCAGCTGGTTGAATATCCCTGCTTTATCGTAAATCACTTTCAGGCCGTACCCTGCATTTCTCATAATGCCATCATTGTATGACATTCTGAAAGTCTGCGGGCCTCCGTTAACTCCTGACCAGTCGCTGCGGTATCCCAGAAAAAGGAATTTCGGATTAAAATTGCCTGCATATGCGGGGGCGAAGGAGTATTTATCGATGAAGTAGCTCTCTGAAAGCGGTACCTGCTGGCTGAACGAAATCCCTCCGGCCAGAATACCTGTCAATATGATGAGGATTTTTTTCATTTTATCTAAGAATATTCACGGTTCCGGTTATGACATTTTGGTTTTGCTGATGTTTGATCACGTAATAATATGGTCCTTCGGGAAGGTTTACGCCGTCAGAAGTCCCATCCCACCTGTTGTCATAATTTGTTGAAGCAAACACCAGTTTCCCCCAGCGGTTATAAACTTTCACTTCACACCTGCCATAAGCTCCAAGTAAAGGAATCTCCCAGAAATCATTTATCCCGTCATTATTTGGAGTAAAGAGGTTTTGGATGTCCTTATGGGTTGAATATATAAAGACATCAGCCAGCACTTCTGCCGCATTAAAATTATCATCACCCTGGTTGAATGCTCTTATCCGGGCAGTACCCTTTGCTACTCCGGTAAGTACACTGCCACTTATAGTAGATCGGAAGAGCACACGTCTGAACTCCAG
>CAZTDW010000198.1:0-7543 GCA_964611835.1 uncultured Rikenellaceae bacterium
AATATGTTCATCATAACCGAAGGCATCTCGGTGTTGATAACGGTGCTGGGGAGCCTTTCGATGGTGATTGGTGTTTTCCTTGCCATCGGGCAATGGGATATAAAGAGGCTTCTGGCATACCACAGCATCAGCCAGATGGGATATGTCATCCTTTCGACGGGTGTTGGAATGATGCTGATCTCAAGGGGAGAAAGGCCTGACGTAGCGGCGCTTGCAATTGCCGGGGGACTTTTCCACCTTGTCAACCACGCTGCATTCAAAGGCCTCCTTTTCCTTAATGCAGGAGCAATTGAATATTCGACAGGCACGCGCGATCTTCACGAAATGGGCGGACTGTCGGGACCCATGCCGGCGACATCCGCTACATCATTCATTGCATCGATGTCGATATCAGGGATTCCCCCATTCAATGGTTTCTTCAGCAAGCTGATAATAATTATTGCCGCAATCATGGCCCGCTTTTATCTGCTTGCTGCACTTGCAGTCGTTGTAAGCATAATTACCCTGGCTTCATTCCTCAAATTTCAGAGATATGCCTTTTACAACAAGACTGAAAAGGAGGTTGACAAAAATATTAAAGAAGTGCCTTTCCCCATGGTATTCAGCATGATAATCATGGGCATTCTATGTATTTTACTGAGCCTGCTGGCGTTCCCCGGGATCAGGGAATCGATTCTTGATCCGGCCATAAATATCCTTACAGATCCTTTGAAATATTCATCCAATGTAACAGGAATCTGAAATGAAGTATGTCACAGTTTTCATATTATCGCTTTTATTCTGGCTTTTGCTGACATTCAATCTCACGATACCCAATCTGATTGTGGGAAGCCTGGCTTCAATGCTTTGCTCGGCAATTTTTTCCCGGATGTATTTCAGCAATGTCGGGAAGTTCCTTCAGCCGCACAGATACTTCTGGTTCCTGGTCTATCTCGTGATCTTTATATGGGAATGCATAAAGGCCAATTTTGATGTCGCCTACAGGGTTCTTCATCCGGCAATGCCAATAAAACCAGGCATTGTAAAAGTCAAAACCACCCTTAAGTCTGACTTTGCAAAAACACTTCTGGCCAATTCAATAACCATGACCCCGGGCACCATAACCGTTGACATTATCGGCGATGAGTTCTATATTCACTGGATCTATGTAAGGTCCGATGATCCGGAAGTCTATACTGGTATTATAACCGGATTATTTGAAAGTTACATTAAAAGATTTGCAGAATGACCGATATGCTGTCCATATTGCTTTATATTCAGATTGCGCTTAGCGCTGCATGCCTCTACAGGATAATAAGGGGGCCTACCATCCCTGACAGGATGGTGGGTATAGATATTTTCGGGATACTAGTGGTAGGCATCTGTGCCATTATTGCCGTTCAGACAGAAAAATCATTCATACTCGACATAGGTATTGCATGGGTTATCCTTAGCTTTATCGGTACGCTTACACTTGCAAAATACCTGAGCGGAAAAAAATTAAATGAATAATATGATCACTCTGATACTGATATGTACAGGCGTTTTATTTAACATCTTCGGATGCATAGGTCTTATCCGGCTGCCCGACGTTTACAACAGGCTACAGTCTGCAACCAAATGTGTGACACTCGGATGCTGCAGCATCCTTCTGGGTGTACTGATCCATTTTGGTATCAGCAGTGCAGGCTTAAAAGCACTAATTGCCATTCCAATCCTATTCTTCAGTGCCACGGTTGCAGCTCACGCACTTATCAGGGGAGCTTACCATTTCGGGACAAAAATGGACAAAAGAACCGTAAAAGATGATTACAGGGAGGTGGTGAAATGAAATATCCAAAAATAAGAGAACTGGGGGAGGCTGTGGTTTCGCTTTTTACACCCGCCTACACATCAAAATTTCCTGCAGAGCCACACATACCTTTTGAGAAATTCAGGGGCAAACCCGTAGTTGATGATGACAACTGTGTTGGTTGCGAGACCTGCGCAAATGTATGTCCCCCGGGTGCAATAACTTTTAGCGACGACAGGGATAGGGGGGTACGGATAATCAGGAGGGATTACGGTAAATGCATTTTCTGCGGCCAGTGCCAGGATCACTGTATTACGAAGAAGGGTGTCATACTGTCGGACAAGATCTACGACATAGCCGTATTCGACAGGGATAATGTTGTGGAGTACCAGGAAAAGGAACTTGTGATATGCCGCAGCTGCAATGCAATAATTACAACAAAGGAACATCTGTACTATATGCACAGGAAACTTGGACCAAGGGCATTCTCATCAATGCTTAACCTCAATATGCTCAACGAAAAACTCAGGCTTTCAGAGGGACAGGACACGGAGCTTGAGATAAAGGACGGGTTGAAAAGGAAGGACATGTTCAATATAATATGCCCGAACTGCCTGAGACAGGTACTGGTCAAATACATTGTAAAAGGTGCATGACCTCCTTAAAAAAATAGTGGCTTCAACCGACAGGAAGAAACTCTTTGTCGGTATCGGCAATGTCCTGAAACGTGATGACGGTGTAGGTGTTTATATTAGCAACAGGATTATACCTGCCGATGATATTTATGTCCTTACTGTCGAGACGAGCATTGAAAACTATATAGGCAAGATAAATTCAATTGAACCTGATATTCTTATCCTGATTGATGCCGTTGACATGGGAGCCAGCCCCGGAACTACCAAAACATTGTCAATAAATCAGATACAGGATATGACCTTTAACACTCACAGTATATCCCTGGCAAGGTTCTCCGACTTTTTCAAAATGGAGATATTTATTGTTGGAATTCAGCCGGAAAAAATTGAATTTGGTGAAAATATCTCGTATATTGTACAGGATGAAGCAGACAGGCTTATCGGCATAATAAACAAAAACCAATAAAAAGGAGGTTACCTTATGGCACAATACCTATGCAAGGCATGCAGAGGAGTACTGAACGTAAAAACTTCAATAATCCTTGCTGCCACTAAGCTCAACAGCTCCAAGAAGGGATTACTTTACCTCAATCCCGAGCTGGGCAACTATACCGTAACGACTCATCCTACTTTTACCATTGAAGAGGGAGAGGAATTCCTTATTAACTGCCCCATCTGTCATGCCCACCTGAACAGTCTGAAATACGACCACCTTGTCAGGATCAAGATGATCGACGACAATGGCGATGAGTTTGACATATATTTTTCAGACATTGTGGGTGAAAAATGCACATACAAGATCAGCGGTTCCACGGTTGAAAAAATTGGACCCGATGCCGTGAAATACGACAAGTATTTCGATATTCCCGAAGAAGACAGAAAATACCTTTGATCCTTACCGGGCTCCAGGCCGGTCATTCTTCTTTGTTCCTTCAACAATATATTTTATTTTTGTTTCCGTCTTTTAAAGTAACGGCTGACATTTTATTATTATAACGATATGCTAAACCAGAAAGCTGCTGACAACATTCGCATCCTAGCGATGGCGATGGTTGAAAAAGCAAAATCAGGACATCCCGGAGGCGCAATGGGCGGTGCTGATTTCATCCACATCCTTTTTTCAGAATTCCTTCAATTTGATCCCGGCGATCCGCACTGGATCAACCGCGACAGGTTTTTTCTCGATCCCGGGCATATGTCACCCATGCTTTATGCAGTTCTGACTCTGACGGGCCATTTCAAAATCGATGACATAAAGAATTTCAGGCAATGGGGCAGTTCCACCCCGGGTCATCCCGAGCTCGACGTTGCGCGGGGTGTGGAAAACACCTCCGGCCCGCTTGGCCAGGGTCATACAATGGCAGTGGGGGCTGCAATTGCCGAAAGGTTTCTGGCAACCAGGTTCGGTGAGCTGTTCGCCCATAAGATATATGCATTCATCTCCGACGGAGGCATTCAGGAAGAGATATCCCAGGGGGCAGGACGCCTTGCCGGCTTCCTCGGGCTGAATAACCTCATATTGTTCTATGATTCAAATAACATACAGCTGTCGACCGAAACCAAGGCGGTGACCGCCGAGGATACAGCTGCAAAATACAGGTCGTGGGGATGGAACGTTATTGCCATAGATGGCAACAACCACAGTCAGATAAGAAAAGCTCTTACCGAAGCATGCCTGGAAAAAGATAGGCCGACAATAATCATTGGCAAGACAATCATGGGCAAAGGGCTGCTTGATAATGAAGGAAGGAGCTTTGAAGGAAAAACTTCCACCCACGGAATGCCTGTGAGCGAAGCAGGCGGCTCATATGAAAAGTCACTGAGAAACCTGGGAGGAAATCCGGATGATCCTTTCATGGTCTTTGATGATGTGCGGGAGCTGTACAGAGGAATACTTGAAAACAAAAGAAAGATCGCCGGCGACTGGAAGGAAAAGAAGAAGAAATGGGCCGGGGAGAACAAAGAATTAAACGAAAGTCTGGAACTTTTCTACTCCGGCAGAATACCTGAGATTGATTTCAGATCAATTGTCCAGAAAGAAGGATCTGCAACAAGGGCAGCATCATCTGCTGTTTTGAGTGTACTGGCACAAAAGACCGGCAACATGATAGTGGCTTCTGCCGACCTTTCGAATTCCGATAAAACCGACGGATTCCTGAAGCACACAAAAGCGTTCACAAAAGGAGACTTTTCAGGATCATTCCTTCAGGCAGGTGTTGCAGAGCTTACAATGGCGGCGGTAATGAACGGAATGGCTCTTC
Source organism: uncultured Rikenellaceae bacterium (assembly GCA_964611835.1). Classification (GTDB taxonomy): domain Bacteria; phylum Bacteroidota; class Bacteroidia; order Bacteroidales; family VadinHA17; genus LD21. The sequence continues at coordinate 4,668 of CAZTDW010000198.1, forward strand.
ACGGAGGTGTCATCCCTGCCTGCGGAACCTTTTTCGTCTTTTCCGACTACATGAAGCCGGCAGTGAGGCTGGCATGCCTGATGGAACTGCCTGTCAGATATATCTGGACTCACGACGCTTTCCGTGTCGGCGAAGACGGACCCACCCACCAGCCTGTGGAACAGGAAGCACAGATCAGGCTTATGGAGCAGCTTAAGAACCACAGCGGCACCAACAGCATGCTTGTCCTCAGGCCTGCAGACGCAAACGAGACCACAGTAGCCTGGAAGCTGGCGCTTGAAAACACAAAGACGCCTACTGCACTGATCCTCAGCAGGCAAAACATAAAAGATCTTCCTTCAGCAGGCAGTCGCTATTCCGACGCACTGATGCTTGAGAAGGGAGCCTACATCGTTAGCGATTGCGAAGGCAGGCCGGATGTCATCCTGCTGGCCAGCGGCTCGGAAGTTTCAACCCTCGTCGAAGGGGCTGAAATTCTTAAGAAAGAAAATATAAGGATAAGGATCGTATCCGCTCCCTCTGAAGGACTGTTCAGGAACCAGAGCGAAGAGTACCAGAGATCGGTAATACCGGGAAACATCCCGGTGTTCGGACTAACTGCCGGACTGCCGGTCACTATTGCCGGACTTGCAGGTCCGAACGGCAGGGTGTGGGGAGTAACCAGCTTCGGTTATTCGGCACCGTACAAGGTGCTGGATGAAAAATTCGGATTTACAGCTGACAATGTCTATCGCCAGGTAAAAGAACTGCTCGCAATGAAGAGAGGGTAAAAATTTGGAATAATTCTGCCATTTCCGCATTATTAATTTTGTTTATATTAGATTAATAATATTCAAGCCGTTCTTAAATTAATAATCCCGCCTAAAATGAAGAAGTTTATTACGGCATTTCTTTTATTGTCCGGCCTCATTGTTCAGCCTCTCTTCAGCCAGACTGACTCCATTATCTCCCCTGTTGCAATCAGTGACACGCAGGACGTCGACATCAGGCTTTTCGATTCTGATGAGCCTCTGGATATCGCCCTCAGGTTTGATATCACCTATTACAAAAGAAAAAAGCCCGACACTTCGTATATGGATGCCATTTTAACATACTATACGGGTGACAAGGATTCGGTGAACAAGAATATAAAGATCAAAGCCCGCGGAGAGGTTCGCCGTACCATATGCGATTTCCCGCCATTGTTCCTGAACTTTAAGATGAAAGATTCGCTGCCCGGTGAATTCATCGGGATCAATAAGCTGAAGGTTGTGCCCTACTGTAAAATAGGTTATGAAGATTACGTCCTCAGGGAATACCTCGTGTACAAGCTGTATAACATACTTACCGATAACAGTCTCAAAGTACGTCTTTTCAGGATAAATTTCATCAATACTGCAAAGGCGACCAAACCACTCAGGCAGTTTGGTTTTGCCATCGAACCCTTGAAGCTTTATGAAAAGAGAACAAATTCCCTGGAGCTTGAAAAAGCAAAACTTTCAAGGAATTACATCAAACCCGAAATGCTCGACAGGTGCGCCATATTCAATTATATGATAGGTAATACCGACTGGTCCATCGGGAACCTGCACAATGTGGTACTTTTTCAGCAGCCATTTTCGGAGCGGGCTGACCTGGCGATGATCGTTCCCTATGATTTTGATTATGCCGGACTGGTAAATGCCGATTATGCAGTACCTTTTGAGACTCTTCCCATTAAAACGGTAAGGGAAAGGTTGTATCTGGGTACCTGCAGGAGCCGGGAAGAGTTCAGGAATGCTCTCAAAGAATTTTCTGAGAAGAAAGAAGAGTTTTACAGGACAGTCAATGATTTTCCGTACCTCAGTGCCAGATCAAAAAAGGATATCATCAAATATCTCGATGAATTTTACAACCTCTTCGACAAACGTGAAACAATAATAGCAACACTACTTCTCGAATGCAAGGCTCCCTGATATTTTCAATTTTTTTTATTAATTTTGCGCCCTCATTTTAACTTCCATGAAGTACGACATCAAACAGGGTGTAAAAGGATTGATTTTTGATCTCGACGGGACACTGGCCGATACCATGCCATACCATTTCAAAGCATGGCAGAAAGCCTGCCTGAAGTTTGGAGCTCACATAGACAATAATTTTCTGAAAAAGCATACCGGCAGCCCCGGATGGATAATTGCCGATGAAATAATCAAGAAATGCGGGCTCAACGGAAGTGTATCTATCGAAAGCATTATGAGTGAAAAACTCAAGGAATTCTTCAGCCTGCAGCATCTCATAAAACCCATTGAACCTGTTACTGATATTGTTAAGAAATATTACGGCATCCTGCCTATGGCAGTCGGAACGGGAGGGCACCGGGAAGCTGTTGAGAAAACACTGGAGATCACAGACCTCAGGAAATATTTTGACATTATCGTCACTGCCAACGATGTTAACTCATTCAAGCCGCACCCCGAGACCTTTCTCAGGTGCGCCGGACTTATGAATACAGATCCGGCCCATATTGAGGTGTTCGAGGATGCTGAACTTGGCATTGAGGCTGCAAAAAATGCCGGCATGATTGTTACTGATGTAAGGACATGGTATGATTCCAACTGGTAACTGAATGTTGAAAAGACTTAAAATAATAGCCTTTCCCTTTTTGTCTTCAGGGTTCGCTTTGCCTGCACATAGTATTACCCATCAAATTCATGTCAATGATGCGATCCATCATTGTAACAACTGACGACGGCTCACATACCCTTTATGTCCCGGATCTTGATGAGCATTACCATTCCGTTCACGGTGCCATAAGCGAGTCGGATCATATTTTCATAAAGAGCGGACTGAAGTATTCGACAGCGGATCCCGTCGATATCTTTGAATTCGGATTCGGCACAGGGCTTAATGCCCTTCTT
>CAZTDW010000199.1:0-7468 GCA_964611835.1 uncultured Rikenellaceae bacterium
CTTCAGACCTTCCAAAACGCTCGATCCGGGAACACTCTATACCGTAAAACTTAACCTTGAAAAGCTTGCAGAAATAAAGGAACATCTCAAAGTGTTTCCTGTCAGGATCCGGACCATAAAGAAGGATTTTATCGTTTCCATCGGAACGCTGGAAAGCTCGGACGACGGCAGAAAGTACACCCTGCACGGCGATCTTGTGGCATCCGACTATATACCATCATCAGAAGCAGAGGCTTATCTTCAGGCAAAAGCCGGCCGGAAAAAACTGTCTGTCACATGGGATCATTCAGATGTCCATGTCCATAAATTCTCTGTCATCAATATTGAAAGAACCGATAAAACAGGTGAGGTGGAAATCAGCTGGGACGGTAATTCTGCCGGTGTAAGACAGAAAGGAAACACAATCATCAAAATACCCGCCCAGGGTGTCTTTTCTGTCATCGACCTGATTTATAACAGGGATGAAGGACAAAGCATTGACGTTGTTTTCTCTGATCCTCTCGATGCTTCGCAGGAAACGGAAGGCCTTATCCGCCTTGAGCCGGACAAGGAGTTGTCGATGAAAGTCAATGCAAACATAGTCAGCCTGTTCCCCGACTCAAGACCAGAGGGCACAGCTGACCTTATTGTCGAAAGTTCAATAAAAAACAACAAGGGAGAACCACTGATTTCATCCTTCAGCAGAAACCTTGATTTTGCTCCTGTCCCCCCGTCGGTAAAACTTGCCGGCAACGGAGTAGTCCTTCCCTCTTCCAATAACCTGATATTCCCTTTCAAGACTGCAAACCTCAGGGCTGTTGATCTCAGGATCGTTAAAATATTCGAAAACAATCTTCCGTATTTCTTGCAGGATAATGAGATAAATACCTCTTATTCAATAAAAAGGTTCGGAAGACTGGTATATTCCGGACGAATTGATCTTATAAGCCCTCCCGGTACAAATTCCGGATCGTGGAATCTTCATTCGGTAGACCTGTCCGAATATATAGATACTGAAACCGGAATACTCTACAGGGTTGAAATCGGATTCAGGCCTTCATATTCGCTTTATCCATGCAGCGACAAGTCAGAACTGGAAAAATATGAAGAGATTCTTGATCTGTCGGAAGACAAAATGAATGAATACTGGGACGATCCGGATAATTATTACTCCGACAGTGATGACCTTATCTATTATTCATTCGGCTTTGACTGGAAGGAACGCAACGATCCCTGTAAACCAGCTTATTACAGTCCTGAAAAAAAGGTTACCCGTAATATACTGGCCTCAAACTTCGGCATCATAGCAAAGAAGGGAACCGACAACAGGCTCCGTGTCATTATAAATGACCTTCTTACGGCCCTCCCTCTGAGCGAAGTAACAATTGATGTCTATGATTTTCAGATGCAGTCCATCATCTCGGGAAATACCGATCAGAACGGCTCCGTAACCCTTTACTGCGACAGAAAACCATTCCTGGTAATTGCCAGGAAGGACAGGGACCGGAACTACCTGAAGATCTCTGAAGGATCCTCACTCTCACTAAGTTCTTTTGACGTTTCGGGAAATAAACCGGAAAACGGGTTAAAGGCTTTTATTTACGGAGAAAGAGATGTCTGGCGCCCGGGAGACTCCATATACCTCTCCGTCTTCCTGAAGGATCTGAACAAGAACCTGCCTGCAGACCATCCGGTTCAATTTGAACTGATCAATCCGCTGGAGCAAAGAGTAGATAATCAGGTACAAAAACCCTATGGTAAAAATCTTCTTGTTTTCCACACCGGTACAGCCAATGATGCAATAACGGGCAATTACAATGCTATTTTCAGGATAGGAGGAGCCACTTTTACAAAAAGGGTAAGAATTGAATCGATAAAGCCCAACAGGCTGAAACTGGACCTGGCATTTCCCGAAGATCTTATAAAACAAAGGGAAGGAGGAACATCCGGAACACTCAATGTGAAATGGCTTAACGGGAACATTGCAGGCAATATGAGATCATCAGTCGAATACCTTTTTAAGCCTGTGAAAACGGAGTTTGAAAAGTACAGGCAGTATGTTTTTGATGATCCTTCGATCGATTTCTATTCTGAAACCGCCAGGATGTATGAAGGAATAACCGATGAAAGCGGTAATGCGCGTGTTGTCTTTAATCCCGGAACGGAAATATCGGCTCCGGGAATGCTTAACGTAATGTTCACGGTAAAATCCGCTGAAAAAGGCGGGGATGAAAGCATAACCCAGAAACTTTACAAATATTCCCCATATAGGGTATATGTGGGACTGAATCTTCCAGGCTTGAAGGAAAAGGAAAGGATGCTCTTTACCGACAGCGACCATGAGCTGATGATCGCCACAGTCGATCCTCAGGGAAATTCGGTTGACACTGAAGTTGAAATTTCATTCTACAAGGTCAACTACAGATGGTGGTGGGAATCTGACCAGGAAAACCTTGCATCTTACATTTCAAACGACAGCTATAAACCGGTACTGACCCATCATCTGAAAACCAGAAACGGGACAGGTTCATACAAATTCAATATAGGAAGGAATGACTGGGGAAGGTACCTTATACGCGCTACTGTCGCCGGCGGGCACTCGACAGGTAAAATAGTCCTGATCGACTGGCCGTGGGAATATGGGATGAAAGGCAATTCGGAGGGAGCAACTATGCTGTCGGTAAGTACAGATAAAGAAAAATATGCTCCCGGAGAAGATATCCGGTTAAGCTTTCCTGCACCTGAAAATTCAAGGGCGATCATCACTCTTGAAAATTCGACTTCAGTGCTCGATGAGATCAGGGTGCCGGCTGCAAAGGGGAACACGGTTGTAACCATAAAGGCCAAACCCGAAATGGCTCCAAACTGCTATGCTTATGTAACAGTTATTCAGCCCCATGCACAAACAGTGAATGATATGCCGATACGATTGTATGGTATTGTGCCTGTTATGGTCGAAGATCCGGCAACCCATCTGAAACCGGTAATTACCGTACCCGAAGAGATCCGTTCGCAAAGGAGCTTTGAGATTAAAGTAAGCGAAGCGAACAGAAAGCCAATGACATATACAATTGCAGTCGTTGATGAAGGACTGCTGGATATTACAGGCTTCAGGACACCCGATCCATGGAACTACTTTTACGGCCGCGAGGCGCTTGGGGTGCAGACCTGGGACATGTATGACCATGTTCTCGGCGCCTTCGGAGGAACACTTGAAAGGATCCTGGCCATCGGAGGTGATGAAGCCATGATTGACAGATCGGCAGGAAAAGCTCAGAGATTCATTCCGGTGGTAAAATTCCTCGGACCATTTACTCTTGCCCAGGGCAAAACCAGAACTCACAGCATCACCCTGCCCCAATACACAGGATCGATAAGAACCATGGTCATTGCAGGCAACGACAGGGCATTCGGAGCTGCTGAAAAAAGCGTGCTGGTAAAGGATCCGATTATGGTACTTGTCACTGCGCCCAGGGTTGTAAGCCCCGGCGAAAAAGTCGCACTTCCGGTAACCCTTTTCGTTCAGAAAAACAACATAACAAGCCTGGACCTGATAGCAGAAGCCGGCAGTCTTATAAAATTTGATGAGCCGGTACGGAATATCAATGTTCCCGGTCCGGGAGAGACAGATACCCGGCTGACCTTCACTACCGCCGAAAGAACAGGGAAGGAAGTAATTAAGGTCACTGTGTCGGGCGGGGGAGAAACAGCCGTTCATGAAATGGAAATTGAGATCAGAAGCCCGAATCCCCAAGAAATAAGAGCTGAACAAAGATTGCTGAAGCAGAGTGAAAAATGGGAAACATCTTTCACTCCGTTCGGGATTGAAGGATCAGATGCTTCCACCCTGGAAATTTCTGATCTCCCTACTGTCAACCTCGAGAAAAGACTGGGATATCTCCTTGAATACCCGCATGGATGTACCGAGCAGATAATTTCTGCCGCTTTCCCGCAGTTATGGCTAAAGAACGTTTCAGTGGAAGGATCAAGACAGGAACAAGCCGCTGCAAACATAAAGGAAGCTGTTTCAAAAATAGCTTCAAGGCAGATGAACAACGGAGGCGTTGCACTGTGGCCGGGGAACTATCAGCCCGACAACTGGGTTACCTCGTATGCCGGCCATTTTGTTGCCGAAGCCGAGAGGATGGGATACAGCATTCCCGGAAATTTCAGGCAGAAATGGGCCAGGTTTCAGAAAAGGACAGCCCAGGACTGGCGGTTTGATCCTAAATTCAGGCAGTCGGCCAACGATCAGGCATACAGGCTTTTCACACTGGCTTATGCAGGCGATCCTGAAAGGGGAGCAATGAACAGGCTGCGGGAAATTGAAAATCTTCCGGGCCTGGCAAAATGGCTTCTTGCAGCGGCCTATGCAACAACCGGTAAGCCCGAGGTAGCTGATAACCTTCTCGACATGCGGAACCTTACAACCGAGGAGGAATATTCCGGCTTCTATTACGGAAGCCGCATGCGCGACAGGTCAGTAATCCTTTATTCCCTTACCCTTCTGAAAAAAGAGGCCGAGGCTCTCCCCCTTCTCAGGACAATATGCGATGAGCTCAATACCGACAGCTGGTACAGCACCCAGTCATTATCGTGGGGATTGTTTTCCTATATGAAATATTCCGAACTCGTTTCCCTTAACAAACCGGGCGTGGTAAAAACCAGTGTTTCCTTCAATGGTGCCGGATCAGAGATCTCTGTTCCCGAAAAGAAAACAATCATCAGGGAACTACCTGTCAGAAAGGGTGAAAACAACCTGGTCATTGAAAATACCTCAGACAAACCCGTCTATGCAAACCTTGTCAGAAAAGGGATCCCCCTTGTTTCCGATGCCATGCCTGCTGAAAACGGATTAAGGATGAATGTCGAATATCTCGATCTGGAGCTGAAACAGATTGATCAAAGGAATCTCACACAGGGAACTGACTTTATGATGGTTGTAAAAGTGACAAACAATACATTCTTAAATGTCGATAATATAGCGCTTACCAAGATGGTCCCGTCAGGATGGGAAATTCAGAATACCCGCCTGTTTGAAGCCAACTACGGAATAAAGGAAAGCACTTACGACTACCGCGATTTCAGGGATGACCGGGTAAGCACCTATTTCAGCCTCAACCAGGGTGAAAGCAAAACTTTCATGCTCATCCTGAATGCTGCATACAGGGGAGAATTCTATCAGCCTTCATTATGGTGCGAAGCCATGTACACGGAAAATTGCTACTCGCGTATTCCGGGAAACAAAGTAAAAGTCACAGGTGAAAGAATTGAATAAGAAACTCATCGTCGTACTGATTGCTGCCGGGATATTAATTATCCCGGTTTTGCTTTCTCCTCTGCCGGAATTTGATGATACGCTGTCGACGGTAGTGGAGGCCCGCGACGGCACTCTCCTGGGTGCCAGGATAGCCTCCGACGGACAATGGCGATTCCCGGCCGCGGATGCTGTCCCTGAAAAGTTCAGGAAAGCGATCCTTACCTGTGAGGACAGATACTTTTATTTCCATCCCGGCGTGAATCCCGTATCGCTCTTTCGCGCCCTTGCCATCAACATAAAGAGCCGCGAGATAAGATCCGGGGGATCTACAATCTCAATGCAGGTGGCCAGATTATCAGGAGGAAACAGGCCGCGCACCTACATGAGGAAAACGATCGAGATCTTTTCAGCGCTTAAGCTGGAACTGGTAAGGTCAAAGAAGAAGATCCTCGAATTATATACCGCAAATGCTCCCTTCGGCGGCAATATCGTTGGCCTTGATGCAGCAGTCTGGAGATATACCGGCAAACTGCCCTCCGACATAACATGGGCCGAGGCAGCAGCGCTTGCCGTGCTACCCAATTCCCCTGCTCTGATCTTTCCCGGAAGGAACCAGGAAATACTCAGGAAGAAACGTGATGACCTGCTGCACCGGCTTAAAGAAAGGAACTTTATCGACTCCCTCACCCTTGAGCTTGCTCTTGAAGAACCTCTTCTTTCCGAACCCGTTAAGCTGCCATCAGCAGCACCTCACCTTACCGACTATTTCTATGTTTCCAGAATAGGAGAGCGAATAAGGACCACCATCGATCTCAGGCTTCAGGAAAGGACTTCAGCGATAATGGAAATGCATCAGAAAAAACTTGAAGGCAACCTGATCTTCAACTCAGCCGCTCTGTTGGTAAGCGTCGAATCGGGTGAAGTATTAGCCTATGCCGGTAACAGTACGGCTGAGAATGCTTCATCCCACGGCGGTGATGTAGATATTGTAAGGGCACTGAGAAGTACAGGCAGCATTCTTAAACCTTTGCTTTATGCCGCGATGCAGGAATCAGGCGACCTGCTTCCAAACACCCTTGTATCAGACACGCCAACCCGCTTCCCCGGATTTACTCCTGAGAATTTTGACAGGAGTTTCAGCGGGGCCGTCACCGCCGGGGCTGCCCTGTCACAATCGCTAAACATTCCGGCAGTCAGGATGCTGAAGGATTACGGCCCGGAAAGGTTCCTTGAGCTGTTGAAGGAAACAGGATTCACCACATTCTCAAAGTCATCGGAACATTACGGGCTCTCCCTGATCCTGGGAGGAGGTGAGACCTCATTGTGGGAACTCACGGGAGTCTATGCATCAATGTCGAGGATACTGAGAAAATCGGGAAACAGGGAGAAATATTCCCGCTCAGATTTCCATCCTCCGGTATTGATGCTCAGCGATGAACAAAATCATGAAAAAGATGCCGGTAATTCACCCCTGTCTGCCGCATCGGTATGGCTGACCTATGAAGCACTGCAGAATGTAAACCGCCCCGAGTCGGAAGCAGGGTGGCACTATTTTGCATCATCCCGCAACCTGGCCTGGAAAACCGGTACCAGTTTTGGCTTCAGGGATGCCTGGGCAGTGGGAAGCACGCCTGAATATGTAATAGGAGTATGGGCCGGCAATGCCGATGGTGAGGGCAGGCCGGGACTTACCGGTATTGCAGCTGCAGCCCCGATACTTTTCGATATAGCCGGTATTATGGAACCAGTACCGTGGTTTTCTCCCCCCCGAGAGGAAATGACAAATATAAGTGTCTGCACTAAAAGTGGATACAGGGCTGGCCCCGACTGCCCCGATACCAGAGAGGTCCCGGCCTGTATCAAGGGCCTGAAAAGCAGCGTCTGCCCTTTCCACAAAATCGTCCACCTCAACAGGTCGCGCACACTCCAGGTTACCGCCGACTGCGTTCCGCCGTCAGAAATCATTAATGAATCCTGGTTTATCCTCCCCCCTGCTATGGAATACTTTTACAAAAGGAAACATTCTGATTACACAACACTTCCTCCTTTTGCAGAAGGCTGCGGCAACGAAAAGGGCAGCTCAGTAATGGAATTCATCTACCCTTCGCCCGGAATTAAGATTTTCATACCGCGCGATTTCACCGGAGAAATGACAAGAATAGTCGCAGAGGTTGTACACCGGAATGCTTCCAAAAAAATATTCTGGCACCTTGACGATAAATACCTGGG
>CAZTDW010000200.1:0-7372 GCA_964611835.1 uncultured Rikenellaceae bacterium
AAAATATGCAACAGCAGGGATTCAATACTCGAGAGGTTGCCCTTTTGACTGCGAATTTTGTGATATAACTGCCCTTTTTGGTCGTAAAGTAAGGACAAAAACCTCAGATCAGATTATTGCTGAATTAGATCAGTTACTTCAGATTAAATGGAACGGAAGCGTGTTTTTTGTGGATGATAATTTCATCGGGCATAAAAAGAAACTGAAGAAAGAATTGCTCCCCGCGTTAATCAGGTGGATGGAAGCAAATAATTATCCTTTCCAGTTCATTACAGAGGCTTCAATTGATTTGTCGGATGACAAAGACCTTATGGATATGATGGTCAGGGCGGGTTTCGCAAAAGTTTTTGTAGGCATAGAAACTCCCGAGGAAAGCTGTTTGATGGAATGCAATAAGAAGCAGAATAATAACCGGGATCTCCTGGATTGTGTAAAAACAATCCAGAATTATGGCATAGAAGTATTTGCCGGATTTATTGTCGGATTTGATAACGACCCTCCAAACATCTTTCAACGCCAGATAGACTTTATTCAAAAAAGCGGTATCATAACAGCAATGGTTGGTCTTCTGAACGCTCCCCGACTATCAAAACTTTACAGGCGGTTAGAAACCGAAGGCAGAATAATTAAAGAATTTACCGGTGATAATACTGACTTCTCAATTAATTTTATTCCGGTAATGAAGAAGGAAGAATTGTTACAAGGATACCGGAAAATCTTAAAAAATATTTACTCCTGTAAAGCATATTATGACAGAGTACTTTCATTCCTGAAGCAATATGAACCTCCGTCAATACAACCTCTTTCAATTGACAGGTTTATGGCATTGATAAAATCAATAATCTACCTGGGTATTTTGACTAAGGATCGTTTTTATTTCTGGAAATTACTTTTCTGGAGCATTTTCAACAAGCCAAAATCATTTCCGCTTGCAGTAACTTATAGCATTTACGGATATCATTTCAGGAAAGTATTCAGGGATGTCTTCTGATCATTTAATATTATTTGTTCTCCTTATATTCTTTTATCAGAGATTGAAAGATCTCCTTTACCGATGAAATTTTCGTTGCTCTGAATGCATTGCTTCCGGCAAAGGCAAAACCAGACTCAAAATTACCTTTAAGTGCATTGATTAGTGCAATTATTATACAATACGGACTTTTATCAATATCGCAGGTTCTGATACATTTAAAGGGACATTTTTTTGGCTGCTTTTTACCATCTCTCACTTTTTGAATAAAGCTTGAAATAATTGCCCGTCCAGGCATACCTACAGGACTCTTTATTATTTCAATATCTTTTTCATCAGCATCGATATAAGCCTGTTTAAAAGCCTGTGGCGCATCGCACTCATATGTCGTTACAAATCTAGTTCCCATCTGAACACCTGATGCACCAAGCATCATTATTCTTTTGATATCCTGTCCCGTATAGATGCCCCCTGCTGCAACAAGTGGTATTGATTGGTTGTATTTTTCTTCAAAAAACTTCAATTCATTAACGATTTCCGGTACAAGCTTTTCAAGAGAATAATCATTATCATTAATATTTTCCTCCTTGAAACCCAGATGCCCTCCTGCTTTCGGTCCTTCAACAATAACTGCATCGGGAAGGTAATTGTAATTTGTCTTCCATTTTTCGCAAATAATTTTAGCTGCCCTTGATGAAGATACAATTGGAACAAGCCTTGTAATACTATCCTTTTTTAAAAAAGAAGGAAGGTCCAGAGGGAGACCGGCACCTGCAATAATAAGATCAACTTTTTCAGCTATGCAGGTTCTTATCATATCAGCAAAATTTGTCATCGCTACCATTACATTAACACCGATTATTCCAATTGTTTTTTTCCTGGCTTTACGTATTTCCTCCTTCAAGCCATAAATACTGGCTGAAAGATAATTTTCTGAAGAATCCTTGTATAGAATGCCAAGTCCTGCGCAGGAAATAACCCCTACTCCCCCTTCATTTGCGACTGCTGAGGCCAGTCCTGACATTGAAATACCTACCCCCATTCCTCCCTGGATAACTGGAATCCGGATTGAAAGGTTGCCAATTCTTAATGGTTTCATTAGATTTATTTATGTTGTGGCTCCGGGAGCGGTTGATTTTTTATCCCGGCTGAAATGAACTCAAATGCAGACCGGGTTAAATTCGCGACGACGCTACTTAGAAATCACATTGAAATTAAGATCGCGAAGATACTCAAAAATATCTGAAAATGAAATTATTGCTATTATGATGTTTAAATATTCATGAGAAGGGTGAATAAGGGAATGATAAAAAACAGTTCAGTAAAACTCAGGTCATTGCCTGAATATTTTCTATCAGATTGCCTGAATAAATAAATGTCGGGAAAGTATAAATTTAAGGTAGATTCCTTGAGGATCAGACCGGCAGTGATTGCTGCGAAGCCATTATACTTGCTGAAAATTAATCATTATTAATTAATTTATTGAAAATAAAAGAAATAAACCAATATTTAGTTGTACCTTGCGCCGAATTAATAAATCAATTTATGAGTAAAGGAACAGTTAAATTCTTTAATGAATCGAAAGGATTCGGATTCATTCAGGAGGAGAATACACAAAAAGATTATTTTGTGCATTCATCAGGATTAAAGGATATTGTCAGGGATAATGATAAGGTTACCTTCGACCTGGAGATGGGTAAAAAAGGATTAAATGCAGTAAATGTTAAACTTGCTTAGTTTATCTACTATAATCATTTAAGTTTTTTGGTCCCGCCAGACGCGGGACTTTTTATTAAATCAAGAAAAAATGATCGAAAAAAAACAAAATATCATCAAATCACCGGATCTTTCAAAGTTGAGAGAAGTTATAATTGATCACAGGACAAAGATCTATATAACCCCGGGGGAGGATGTCGAGGAAGCAAAAAACCGGTACTTGCTCAGGATTTCCAACAATAGGATAAAATAACAAATTCCTGTTAATTGATTGTTATTGCCTGAATAATCTAACCTTCACTGCAGAGGGTCCTTTCCTGCCTTTAACTATTTCAAAAACAACCAGGTTGTTCTCTATGACCGGCTCAAGAAGGTCATTGACGTGCACAAATATCTTTTGATTTGTTCCCATATCACGGATAAATCCAAAACCTTTTGACTGATTGAAAAAGGTGACTTCGCCTTTTCGGAGAAAGTCAGCTGGAGATTCGGGTTTGTTTTTAACTGGGTTGAGTTCAATGTCTTCCGCAAGTATTGCTGTTTTTTTACCAGGGTCGGGAGGAGCAGAAGTAATCATTCCGAATTCATCAACATAGGCGATCATGTCGTCGAAACTGCTCTTTTTTACCTCACTCTTCCTCAATGCACGTTTTTGTTCCTTTTCTTTCCTCTTCTTCTCTTTTTTGATTCTTACTTCCTTCTTGCCGAATGTTTCCTGAGATCTTCCCATTTTTAATCTTTAAATAATTATTAAAATAAAGCCGGTAACGAAGAAGGATTATATGCAAATACAGACTAACCAGATGAATGATCAGAAGAGAATGCTCGAAATCGCGACAACGTATACCCTGACAAAGATAGGATAAAATCCCGAAATGAGGAAGCGGCCGGACAAATGGAGAATTTCTCTGCATATTGGATGAACATGCTTCCGCTCAATTCATGATGACAGAGCATTAATCTGATGATTATTCAGATTAAATTAAGGAGATAGAGCAATAGTCATAAACTTTTCTGCCGACAGCCGCACATTTATCCTTTTCAATTGTTTTACATTACAATATTCTTTAAATCTTAAAGGCTATGGATAGAAAAACATTTTTAGCAGGACTTTCTGCTGCCGGCTTAATGCCATTTGCAAATGGAGTAACTGTCCCTAATACTTCAGAATCAGGCTTAAAGATGCCCATAATGATTGTTCCCGATATAAAAAATTCTTTCTGGTATATCGGTCATCTGATGAGCATACTTATTTCAGGCAGGGATACAGGAGGAACATTTTCCTTGATTCACGGATATGAAATAAAAGGCCTTGAACCACCGCCACATCTTCATACAAAAGAGGATGAATCTTTTTATGTCCTTGATGGAGAAATTGACTATAATGTGGATAACAAGCTTTTTGAAGCAAAGAAGGGAAACTGGGTGTTCCTGCCGAGAAACATCGTTCATTCTTTTCAGGTCAGGACCGATCAGGCTGAGGTATTGATTCATCTTTCACCCGGGGGATTTGAGGAGTATTTCAAAGAAATGAGTGAACCTGCACGGGAACTTGTTATTCCACCGCGTCCTCAGGGCCCGCCAGACGTTAAAAAAATAGTAGAAGTCGCCTCAAAATACGGAATTAAATTCCCCGGCCTGGGTTAATGTCCCTGTGTAATTTACATAAATAGCAGAAGCTGCGGAAACTGTTCCCCTGACAAATCTGATCAGGCCGGCTTATCTTTCCCCCAGGTAAGCACAATGACCATTCCAACGACGGCGAAAACGGCTGCACTTACAATCGTCTCAAAGAGGATAGGCACCAGACTGCTGTACATTGTCGTCATTGACCAGAATGAGAGATCGATTGTCACGGTGAAAAGAGCCCCGAATATGGCACCTTTTATCAACCCGTCAACAATGCTTCCGGCTTTTGACCAGTGGAGGATCAGAGTCAGTAATAACGCTGCGCACAGGTTTGAAGCAATTATTGCCCACCAGATCATTTCTCCACCAGGTCTGTTTGCACACTGGTTAGTACAGCCTGAAAAATAATTCATCAGGAGAATTCCGTATACAAGCCAGCCAAGGAGAAAATAACATATACCTCCCAAAATTGTTCCTCTTAAGATTTTCATATTCAGTATGGTTAGATTAATTACCACAATTTACAACAATTATTTCAATTGTAACTTTTCATTATTAAAGAATAAATCCCGTTCAGGATAGCATCATGACCATCAGAATTTTTTCATAAACCGGCACTTGATATTCACAATTAGTCTGGATTATAACTATTTTGGTCACGGTATTTTTCGTAAATTGCTTGTGAGAGATTATTTTGCGAAGACCTAATCAATAATAAGGGAATTTAACGAATGGTACCTTAAAAACCATTAAAAGAAGTTGACCGGATAGCAAATACTGATAATGTCAAAACTCTTCTCACCCCTCTCCATCGGGAGCGTTACTTTTAAAAACAGGATCGCAATGTCGCCGATGTGCCAGTATTCGGCAACTGACGGATTTGCCAATGACTGGCACCTTGCACATTACGGAAGCAGAGCTGTAGGAGGTGCCGGACTTGTAATTATTGAAGCGACAGCTGTTTCTCCGGAAGGACGCATTACCCCTGGAGATATCGGTCTCTGGCACGACGGGCACATCCCGCCACTGGCCCGCATAGCCGGTTTCTTAAGTTCTAAGGGAACCGTGCCGGGAATACAGCTTGCTCATGCCGGAAGGAAAGCCTCCTGTGCCCGCCCCTGGGAGGGAGGAAGACAGCTTGACTTTGAACATGAAGGCTGGCAGACCATAGCCCCATCCGCTATTCCTTTTATGCCTGGTGACATGACGCCTCAATCAGTCGACATTAACGGGATCAAAACACTTGTTTCATGTTTTGCAGCAGCAGCAGTCAGGGCTTATGCTGCCGGCTTCAGGGTGGCAGAGATACACAGCGCTCACGGATATATGCTGCATGAATTCCTCTCTCCGCTGAGCAACAAGAGGAGTGATGAGTATGGAGGCTCTTTTCAGAACAGGATCAGGCTGCTGCTTCAGGTCGTCGAGGCAGTAAAAAAGGAATGGCCGGCCGGAAACCCTGTTTTTGTGCGCATATCATCTACCGAATGGACAGAGGGAGGCTGGACCATTAATGACAGCGTCAGTCTGGCCCGGATACTTAAAGACATGGGGACCGATCTGATAGACTGTTCTTCGGGCGGCAATGTTTACAATGCCTCAGTTCCGTTCGAACCGGGATACCAGGTGCCGTTCTCTGAAGAAATCAGAAAAACCGGAATCTTGACAGGTGCAGTGGGGTTGATAACCGGTTCATTGCAGGCAGAGGAAATATTGCAGGAAGAAAAAGCCGACCTGATCCTCTTCGGAAGAGAACTTCTCAGAAATCCATATTTCCCGCTGACAGCAGCCAGGGAATTGAGTTCGGAGCATGATTGGCCGGTTCAGTACCTGAGGGCTAAATAATAATCATAAGGGTATTCTTTTTGTTAACAAAAGAATTAAATTTGCAAAATAATTGAACAATTGTTCATACGTGCATTCAATGAAAAAGTCCGAAAACAAACTTACTGAGATCTCCTGCGTCGAAAAAGACAAAGTTCAGTCGGTGATGAGGAGTATGAAAACAGAACGGTTTTTTCACTATCTGGCTGAAACTTTTAAGGCAATGAGTGATCCGACAAGGACCAAAATAATTTTTGCCCTGTGCCAGGAAAAAGAATTGTGCGTTCGTGACATAGCAGCTATTATAGGCACCACCAATTCAGCTATTTCCCACCAGCTAAGGACTCTGAGGAATATGAAGCTGGTAAAGTACAATAAAGTGGGAAGAGTCACTTTCTACTCACTCGATGACATTCACATAAACAATCTTTTTGCCGAGGGACTCAGGCATGTTGAGGAGAAGTGATTTTATTAATAAGATTTTTGAATGTTTGCTAATATATCGATATATAGAATTACAAAATGAACAATGAAAGAGGTAAATATAATCTGACAGAGCTGGACGATGGTCAAACCGGAACAATCATTTCGGTCGTGGGAGGAAAAAATCTTACAAAAAGGCTTGCGGACCTTGGGCTGACAACAGGAACTGAAATCAGGGTAATAAGGAGGACTCTGTTCTCCGGTCCGGTCCAGATAGAAGTGGCAGGTTCACGTTTAGTCCTGGGCAGAGGACTGGCTTCCAAAATAATGGTCTTGTCCGATGGCAGAAAATAACCAGAAGATCAACGTTGTACTGGCCGGCCAGGGCAATGCGGGAAAATCGGCAGTATTCAATTACCTGACAGGCCTCCATCAACATATAGGCAACTGGGCCGGAAAAACAATCGAAAAGCGGGAAGGGACATTATATTACAAGGGGCATACTATCGATGTGCTCGATCTTCCCGGTATATATTCCCTTACCACATATTCGGTTGAAGAATTAATCTCGAGGGAGTACATTATCAATCAGCATCCCGATTTTGTAATAAACATTATTGATTCGACGAATCTTGAAAGAAACCTGATATTCACCCTGCAACTGCTTGAACTTGAATGCCCTGTTATTCTTGCTTTGAATATGGTCGACCTGGCAAAGAAGAAGGGTGTCGAGATTAACAATAAAAAACTTCAGGAGAAGTTGGGTGCACCTGTTATCCCCACAGTTGCATCAAGGGGGTCAGGTCTGACCAG
>CAZTDW010000201.1:0-7358 GCA_964611835.1 uncultured Rikenellaceae bacterium
CAGAATGGAATTTTGATTTTTCAGATTATCTTATGATATTTTCGGGGAAAATGGCATAAGGCTGGAGCGAGACTTGTGCTGAAAGGTTTTTACATGACCAGGCTTTACTATTATTTAAAATTTGCTATTCTGGTTTCTTTAGCCCTGGGTATATCAATCCGGGCTGAAGCATTGCATCTTGATGACAAATCATTTGCAGGCACCTCCCATGCAAAAACGCCTTCTGCTGGAGCAACTGATCTTAAAGAACTTAACCGTATTTTTTACAATTCATTAGCCGGCGGCGATACGGCAGGGTCACGATCACTATTGAAGCAGATCCTTGTTAATGTCGGTAAACCGGGAAATGACAGCTTAACTTCATCGGATTCTCACTATTATGCAGGAATTTATTTTCTTCTCAGGGATAAATTCACCGAATCTGAAAAGCATTTCAAAAAGGCTTCAGAAATCCGTGAATACCTGGCAGTATTCGATACAACATATGCCAAAACATTTTATAATCTTGGTGTGGTTTACAGTTCACTGGGTGATTACAGCAGGATGGAACAATCAGTATTGAAATCTGTTGAAACAGAGAAACGGTTGTATGGGGAATCCAGTCCGGAGCTTGCCGAGGGGTATTCAAGCCTTTCGACTGCATGCCTGGGCATGAAAGAATATGACAGGGCAATTAACTATGGTAACACAGCACTTAAAATTATTGCCGGAAGGGAAACCCTTTATACGGAAATACTGGCTGACCTTTACACCAACCTGGGAGTATGTTATATAAAACTCTCTGATTATTCAAAGGCGGTATTATACCTTGAAAAAGGGGAAGATGTTTTCAGGGAATATAATCTAAGGAATGATGATAAATATATAAATCTGCTGAACAGTCTTGCAGCCGCTTACTTTTTTATGGGCGAACAGGACAAATCTGACAGATATTATGAGATGGGTATTGATATTGCAGATGCCGGAAATACTTTTCTGTCGCAGAATTTTGTAAACAGTTTTGCAAAAATAGTAGGCAATTCAGGGAATATTGAAAAGGGCGAGTCAATAATGCTCTATTCTCTGAAAAAAGCAGAAACGCGTTATGGAGCCGGTTCATGGATTTACATATATGTTCTTAAAAATTATGCAGATTATCTCAGGGAATTCAGGATAGATGCAAAAAGATCACTCCTGCTGTATGAAAAGTGTATGGATTATCTGGAAATGAATAAGGATGATAATTCTCTGAAAGGACAGATACGCCTTGGATATGCTCTTTCACTTTCCGAAAATGGAAATCCGCGGAAAGCATTTGAAATTGTGCAGGATCTGATAAGTTCTGAATTGCCTGCATTTAGCCAAGGTAAAGGTACCAAAGATCCCGGGGCAGATCTGATAAGGCCTGATCAGTGGTCCCTGAGTTTGTTAAGGGCCAGCTATGACATACTATGGAAATTGTTCAGGGAATCTCATGAATTAATTTACCTGCGCAAAGCAGCAGAAACATCTTCATTGATTGTGGCGATCATCGACAATGTAAGGCTGAATATTGACGAAGAGGAAAGCAGGCTTATTCTTGGTGACCGGTACAGGGATTATTATATTTTCGCTATCCGCGACTGTGACATATGTTACAGGGCAACCGGCGAAAAGCATTATATTGATAAAGCATTTGAACTCTCGGAAAGAAGTAAGGCAGCGGCTCTTCTTACAGCAACCCGCGAACTTAAAGCAACCCAGTTTCACATACCCTCAAAAATCGCAGAAGAAGAAAAGAAACTCCAGAATCAGATCAGTTTCTACAATGCCAGGATTTCCGAAGAATCAGCTAGGGAGAATCCCGACTCATTCATGGTTTCAGAATGGAAGGACATCGTTTTTAATTCAATCCGCAAGAGGGATTCTCTTGTTGCGGTATTCGAAAGGGAGTATCCAGGGTATTATATGATAAAATACAATACGAGGATTATTGATCCTGATGATATACATGCTTCAACGGGAAGAAATATCAATTACATCAACTATGTGGCAGGTGATACAGTGTTGTATATTCTGGTTACCAACAGGAAGACGCAACAGTTGATCACAGTTTCAATCGATCCCGGCTTCTACTCTGAACTCAGGCATTTCAGTGATCTGATCAAATTTCCCTCAATGAAAAATGCCAGATCTGATTATGAGAAATTTCAAAATCTCGGAAGCAGGATATATGAAAAGATATTCAAACCCGTTGAACGCTATCTGATATCCGACAGGCTCCTGATTTCACCCGATAATATTCTGGCCTATATTCCTTTTGAGGCAATACCGATGTATGAGGTAAATAACGGAAAGATTTCATACAGGGATCTGCCATTTATGATAAAGAAATTCAATATATCCTATGCCTATTCCGCCACGTTCCTTTCGGAATCGAAAAGATCGGGTTTAAAGCTTTCAAAGGACCTGATAGCTTTTGCCCCTCATTATAGCGGTAAGCTGAATGTGGATACCATCATGCTTACCCGGCAACAGAATTACAGCATCCTGAATGATCTGCCATATGCAAGAAAGGAAGCCGAATTTGCCAGCAGCTACATAGGGGGCAGGCTTTATGCAGGGGATGAAGCCAGAGAATCATTATTTAAAAGTGAGGCCGGAAAATATGATATTATTCATCTTGCAATGCATACTGTGATCAATGATGATGATCCGATGCATTCAAAAATGGTCTTTTCACAGGCTCCCGACAAGGAAGAGGATGGTCTGCTCAATACCTGGGAGGTATATGGCATCCCCTTAAAGGCAAGGATGGCCATACTGAGTTCATGCAATACGGGAAACGGAATGCTTTATTCAGGTGAAGGCATTCTCAGCCTTGCGAGAGGCTTCATGTATTCAGGATGTGAATCTGTCGTCATGTCGCTCTGGGAAATAGACGATATGTCAGGCTCTGACCTGATTAAAGGCTTTTACCGGTCTCTGAAAAAAGGGACCTCCAAAAGCAGCTCTCTCAGAAGGGCAAGACTCAATTACATTAAAGAGGCGGATATGCTGAAATCGCATCCTCATTTCTGGTCTTCACTTGTGATTTACGGAAACAATGGCCCCCTTTATAGTGAAAGGAACCTGATAATAATTCCCGCAATGGCATTGGTGATTGCAGGTTTTCTCATCTGGATTTTCTATTTCAGATCGAGGTAATCCTTATATTCAGGATCTTCTTTGATGAGCCCTATCAAAATCTCCTTTGAAAGGTATTTTTTCCTGCGCGCATAGATTTCATTCTTCAGGCTCATTTTGTCAGCAATTTCTTCATAGGAATATCCTTCAGAGAAGAGCCTCAGAATAGTCTGTGCGTCGGGCTTGAGCTTGTCAAAGACCCTGCTTACAATCTTTTCCAGGATCTGATCATCCTCATCGCCGTTGTCATCATCGGGAGGATCCGCTTCAAGGTCAACAATCCTTTTCCTGCGCCGTAACTGGGCGTTCCAGATATTTCTGGCAATACCAAAAAAGTATCCTTTCAGATCAGAGGTAAGATTAATGGATCCATCCGTGATCTGCTTGTAAAGTGTTATGACAGCTTCCTGAAATACATCGGACACATCCGCCTCTGAGCCACTGTTTTTCAATACATGATGCCGTACTGACTGAAAGTAACCAGTGTATATCCAGGAAAGAATTTTTTCATCCTGCTGGCGTATACCCTCAATTATTGCATTATCTGAGTATTTCCTGAACAACCGCTGCTTTGATTGGTCTTTGAAGTGACAAATATAATATTTCCCTGCGGTTTCGACCGGACACATGTTTTGATTTGATGGGCACACTGACTATTTCAACAAAAAATATATATTTACTGATTCTTATTATCATATCCCTGAAATGATTTTCCCTTTTACAAGGCAATATGATGCAATGGACTGCGGGCCTGCATGTCTCAAGATGACAGCCAGGTACCACAAAAGGAATTTTTCTCTTGCCTGGCTCAGAAAAAAATGTCATATTACCAGAGAGGGTGTATCATTCCTGGGACTTTCAGAAGCAGCTGATTCGATTGGATTTAAAACGCTTGGATTAAAAATCCCGGTTGATTTTCTTATGGAAAAGGTTCCCCTGCCCTGTATCGCACACTGGCGGCAGAATCATTTTGTCATTGTTTATAAGATCAGGAAAAACAAAATATTCGTTGCAGATCCGGCGGCCGGCCACATACGCTATTCACCCGAGGAGTTTGACAAAAACTGGGCAGGCACCCTGATTGAGGGCAAAAAGGCAGGCCTCGTTCTTATACTGGAACCGACTCCTGCGCTGTACAATACTGACGAAGAAAAGGTTGAAACAAAAGGATTCAGGTTTTTGTCGGAGTATTTCCGGCTTTACAGGAAATACATGAGCCAGCTGATACTTGGACTTATCATCGGAAGCTTTATCCAGCTGATCATCCCCTTCCTCACCCAGGCAATAATTGACATAGGGATAAACAACAACGACATAGGATTTATTTACCTCATCCTTTTTGCACAGCTCGCTCTTGTTATCGGCAGAATGTCGGTAGAATTCATAAGGGGCTGGCTTCTCCTGCATATAGGCTCGAGGGTGAACGTTGCAATAGTCTCGGGATTTCTTAAAAAACTGATGGCGTTGCCTATTGCATTTTTTGATACAAAGCTGACAGGCGATATTCTTCAGCGTATTGACGATAACAACAGGATAGAAGATTTCCTGACTTCAGCCAGCCTGAGCATCCTTTTTTCATTCATCAACCTGATCATTTTCGGGATCGTACTGATAATATATAATGTAAAAGTATTTCTCATTTTCCTTACCGGAACACTTCTTTATCTTCTCTGGATATCTCTTTTCATGAAGAAAAGGGCTCTGCTCGACCACTCCAGATTCCGTGAGATGTCAGCTGCAAATTCAAAACTGATAATTATTATTAACGGCATGCAGGAGATAAAGCTTAACCAGTGTGAGCTTGATAAGAGATGGGATTGGGAAAAACACCAGGCAACTTTGTTCGGTTTAAAAGTAAAGGGGCTAGGCCTGATACAGAAACAGTCGGCCGGTGCAGTACTGATCAATGAAATAACAAACCTGCTGATCACGATTGTCTCTGCCGGCGCCGTGCTGAAGGGCCAGATGACACTTGGTATGATGCTTGCCGTGCAGTTTATTGTCGGCCAGCTCAATGTGCCTGTCAGCCAGATTATCGGATTTTTCAGAATGTCACAGGATGCAGGAATGAGTCTCGACAGGCTTGCCGAGGTCCATAATATGGAGGATGAGGAAGCCGGACAGGAGGATAAGATGATTAAAATCCCTGAAAACAAATCGATTCTGCTCAAGGGCATTTCCTATCAGTATGAAGGGCCCCGGTCGCCATATGCCATTAAGGATGTAAACCTGAATATTGAAAGGAATAAGATTACGGCAGTTGTCGGGGTGAGCGGCAGCGGCAAGACTACACTTCTCAAAATGATACTGGGTTTTTATAATCCGGTTGAAGGTGAAATACTGGTTGGCGACACTCCTCTTTCAGGTATCAGTCTTGGCACCTGGCGGCAGATGACAGGGGCAGTAATGCAGGATGGGTTCATTTTTCCGGATACCATTGCAGGAAATATTGCACCGGGACCCGAGGAAACTGATGAGATGAGAATGGTAAGAGCCGCTGAACTGGCTAACATCAGCGGTTTCATCGAATCGCTTCCTCTTGGCTATAACACAAAGGTAGGGGCAAACGGACATGGAATAAGTGAAGGTCAGAAGCAGAGACTTCTTATTGCCAGGGTAATATATAAGGATCCTGAAATAGTGATATTTGATGAGGCCACCAACTCACTGGATGCAAATACTGAAAAAGCAATTGTTGAAAACCTTGCCGGATTCTTCGCAGGAAAAACAGTTATTATTGTGGCACATCGCCTTAGCACGGTAAGAAATGCCGACATTATAGCAGTTATGGAAAACGGACGGATTGTCGAGACCGGCAACCATGACGCGTTGGTAAAGCAGAAGGGCTCTTATTATAAACTGGTCAGGAATCAACTTGAGCTTGGCAACTGAACTGACATATGACTGAAAAAACTGACAGGAGCGAAAAAGGAATTCTGTACTCCGAACCTGTGAATGAGATCATGGGGGAGGTGCCCGGCCTGATTGTCCGTTGGGGCAACGCTGCAATCTTTATTGTCTTTGTGATTTTTCTGGTGCTTTCATGGCTGATAAAATATCCTGACCGGATACCTGCTCCGGTTGAAATAACAACAATCAATCCTCCAGTGACTCTGGTATCAAAAGTAACAGGGAGGATAAAAAACCTGTATGCCGGCGATAAGGAAAATGTCCTTGAGGGTGAATTGATTGCCGTAATGGAAACCGCTGCTTCAATAGATGAGATAACCCGTCTCGAGGAGTTCATTGATACTTTGAAGAATCCTGATAAAATTGCAGACGGAACGATGCCGCGCTTTAGTGAACTGGGTGAATTGCAGGAGTACTGGAGCACTTTCATGACAGCATCGGCAGATTTTAACAATTATATCAGAAATGACTATTACGGCAATAAGGCCGTTTCTGTAAGGAATGAAATAGAAAGCATCAGGGATTATATCAGCAGGCTTGCCGTAAAAGAAAGGCTGTACCGTGAAAACATCAACCTCGAAACCAGGAAATTCAGCAGGGATTCGTTGCTGTCAGGAAGCGGGGTTTATTCAGAAAGCGAGCTTGAGAAATCAAAACAGTCGCTGATAAGAATGAATATCGAAAATCAGCAGGTACTTCTCGACCAGTCGGAAAAAAATATTGAACTTGCAGAAAAGAACCAGCTGCTTCAGGATTATACCATCAGAAGGCTTGAGGAGAAGGAGAAGTATTATTCTTCTCTTCAGGAATCTTTTCTGAACCTGAAAGCACAGATTAAGATATGGAAAAACAACTATCTGCTGGTTTCGCCGGTTGACGGGATTGTTACTTTCACAAAATTCTGGAGTGAAAACCAGATAGTCGCCAGAGATGAAACAGTTCTTAGCATAGTACCTCATGAGTCAGGCGATTACATCGGAAGGATAAGCCTCAGGATGAACCGGTCGGGAAAAGTCAGGATTGGACAGGCTGTAAACATCAAATTCAGCGGATATCCATTCCTGGAATACGGAATGGTCAGGGGAATCATTCGATCAAAATCACTGGTGCCTTCAGGAGACGGATATCTGATCGAATTGAACCTGCCCGACGGACTTACCACCCTTTACGGCAATAAGCTTACTTTCACCCAGAATATGCAGGGAACAGCTGAAATCATTACTGATGATCTGCGACTTCTCGAAAAAATTATCAATCCTCTCCGCTACCTCATTTCTAGAAACAGGCAGTAATCACACTGCCGG
>CAZTDW010000202.1:0-7295 GCA_964611835.1 uncultured Rikenellaceae bacterium
ATTCTGGTACAAAGTTACTAAAGGAGATCAAACGAGAAAAATTAAATTTCCCTTAAAATATCCTGAAGTAATTTAATTGAATCCTTCACGCTTTTCACATTTCCAATCGTCAGGCTCAATTTTGATTCCCTTTGTTTTACCGACATTCTTTTATGATTCCTGTTAACGTAGTTCATAAGTGATACAAAAAGCTGGGAGCGATAAAAGCCTGAGCCGGGATCAGATATGAAATTGGCAATCATCAGGTCATTTTTCAGAAGTATTTTTTCAATTCCCAGTCTTGTGGCAAGCCATTTTGTACGGACAATATCAAGAAGTGCAGCAGCCGGTGGTGGCAATGCTCCGAATCTGTCCTTAATCCTGTTCTCAAACTGATGGAGCTCATCTTCCGAGCTGATCTCATTCAATTCCTTGTATAGCCTTATCCTTTCAGAGATATTTGAAATATACTCATCCGGGAACATTATTTCCAGATCAGTGTCAATCTGAAAATCTGTAACGAACAGTCTGGAAGCCTCCTTTTTTTCCTGTTGATCGTCAGCTTTTCCCTTCTCTGGCACATCATATAAATCACTCTCTTTCAGCTCTGCCATGGCTTCATTCAATATTTTCTGATACGTTTCGTAGCCTATGTCAGCAATAAAACCGCTTTGTTCTCCGCCAAGGAGATTTCCTGATCCCCTGATATCAAGATCCTGCAGGGCAATATTGAAACCGCTTCCCAGTTCAGATGACTCTTCAATAGCCTTGAGACGTCTTCTGGCCTCATGAGTAAGAGAGCTTAACGGCGGCGCAAGAAGATAACAAAAAGCCTTTTTGTTCGAACGGCCTACCCTTCCCCTCAATTGGTGAAGCTCCGACAATCCGAAATGATGTGCCTCGTTAATGAAAATCGTGTTGGCATTGGGAATGTCAAGCCCCGACTCAATAATGGTGGTGGCAACAAGCACATCGTAATCGCCCTGGATGAAATCGAACATTACATTCTCAATATCCCTGCCTTCCATTTTCCCATGGACAACCGTGGTCTTTACATTCGGACAGATTCTGCTTATTTTCTGCTGGATCTCTTTTATGTTCTCAACCCTGTTATGGATAAAAAATACCTGGCCGTTACGCGATACCTCATATTCTATTCCCTCCTTGATTATTTCCTCGTTGAAACCATGGAGTTCCGTTACTATCGGCATCCTGTTGGGAGGGGGAGTGTTTATAACTGAAAGGTCGCGAGCTCCCATCAGGGAGAACTGCAGGGTACGCGGTATCGGAGTTGCTGTGAGGGTAAGCGTGTCAACATTTGCCTTCATCTTTTTCAGCTTCTCCTTTACACCAACGCCGAAACGCTGCTCCTCGTCAATGACCAGCAAGCCGAGATCCCTGAATTTAACCTCCTTGCCAATAAGTTTATGCGTGCCTATTATAATATCGATTTTTCCTTCTGAAAGCTGTGAAATGATCTTCTTCTGGTCGGCAGGCTTGCGGTGCCGGCTTATATAATCAACATTGCACGGGAATCCCTTAAGTCGTGAGGAGAAAGTCTTGAAATGCTGAAGTGCAAGAATGGTTGTGGGCACCAGAATGGCTGTCTGCTTGCTGTCGGCTGCAGTCTTGAAGGCTGCCCTCACGGCAATTTCGGTTTTGCCGAATCCAACATCCCCGCAAACAAGCCTGTCCATCGGATGATCCGCTTCCATATCTTTTTTTACTGCCTCTGTAGTACTCAGCTGATCAGGAGTGTCCTCCCAGATAAACGATGCTTCAAGCTCATTCTGAAGATAGGTATCGGGAGAAAATGAAAATCCAGGTGCTGACATCCTTTTTGCATAAAGCTGGATGAGATCTTTGGCAATATCCTTAACCCTTTTCTTGGTCGATTGCTTTAGTTTCTGCCAGGCACCCGAGCCAAGCTTGTATATTTTGGGTTCGGTATTATCCCTGCCTTTGTATTTTGAGATCCTGTGGAGTGAATGAATCCCTACATAAAGAATATCATTATCTCTGTAAACCAGCTTTATGGCTTCCTGAATCCGCCCGTTCACCTCAATTTTTTCAAGACCACCGAATTTTCCTATTCCATGATCGATATGGACCACATAATCTCCGGGATTCAGCCCGGTCAGTTCTTTGACGGATATGCTCTCCTTCCTTGTGAAATACCCTCTTATCCTGAATTTATGATACCTGTCAAATATCTGGTGGTCGGTAAACACAGAAATCCCAAGGTCATGATCGGTGTATCCTGAATGAAGGTTGAGAAGCAAAGCATTAAAAGTGGCCCCGGGACTTATTTCAGCAAAAATATCCCTCAGTCTGTCAATCTGCGACTGGCTCTCTGAGATTATGTACGTCTGGTATCCTTCAATTTTGTTTGATGCAAGCTTGTCTGCAAGCAGTTCAAAGTTCTTGTTGAATGCAGGCTGTGATTCGGTACGAAAAGCAATTGCCTTACTCGTTTCAAAAATGGTGTTCCTTCCAATCTCAATTACTCTGAAATTCTTTAATTCGTCCAGAATCCGGTTTCCCGACATGATGATGTCTTTTTTGCCTGCAACCTGCCCCGATTCTTCCCGCTGTATAACCTGATTAAAGATATTGTTTACTTTTTCCCTGATATACTGCCCCTCTTCAATCCAAATCAGTGTTGACGGAGGAACAAAATCAGTGAAGGAATCTGTTACCTGTTCAATTGATATGTCCTGGATATTTGGAATAACGGAGATCTGTTTCTGAACACTGACAGAAAGCTGGTCGTCGGTATTGAAGGTCCTGATTGAATCAACCTCATCACCGAAGAAATCAATGCGGTAAGGCAGATCTGCTGAATAGGAAAATATATCCGCAATGCTTCCCCTGATAGAGTACTGCCCGGGTTCGGAAACAAAATCAACCCGTTCAAAATTATATTCATGCAGAATTTCTTCAAGAAATTCAAGGGAAAGCTTATCACCCTTTGAAATGTTAAAGGTATTCTTTTTAAGGTTCCTGCGACTTATCACCTTTTCCATCAGCGACTCGGGATAGGTGACGATTATTCCCTTGCGTTTTCCAGAGGCAAGGAAATTAAGCACCTCCGTCCGCAGGACTATATTTGCGGGCTCGGTCTGTTCATACTGTACTGATCTTTTGTATGTTGACGGGAAGAAGAATACCGATTCATCTCCCAGCAGGGCAACAAGGTCGTTGTAGAAATATGCTGCATCCTCTTTTTCGGGAATAATTACCAAATGGATCATCTGTGTCCTGCGAAAAGCCTCAGCCACGGCTACTGCCTTTGAAGATCCGTATAACCCCACGGCAGCCAGCATACGCAAACTGCTATCCTCGACTGCTTCAGTCAGTGATGATAAAACCGGATGGTCTGACCAGAGTTTTATTATTTCGTTTTCTTTCATTCAATCGGATGTGGCTGCAAATTTAATATCTATTTTATTGAAATCTCCTCATTCTTAAAATCTCTGGGCAGGCCATTTTTGTGATTGCGATTTCATCAGGGGAAAAAATGTACATTTATGGGAAAATTCATCATTATTATATGAAGGTGTTTAAATTCGGAGGTGCCTCAGTAAGGGATGCAGCCGGGATAAAAAATCTGACGAATATTGTTGCAGGAGAGAAAGAGAAACTGGTAATAGTGGTGTCAGCTTTAGGAAAAACAACAAATGCACTTGAAAAAGTCCTGAAGCTCTGGTTTGCGGGTGACAGAACATACAGGGATCATCTGGATGATCTTCACTGTTATCATAAATCCGTTGCCGACGGTTTGTTTCCGCAGCAGGATCAGGCGAGGAGTAAAATAGACATTTCGTTTTCAGAACTCCGGGAATACCTCAGATCATCTCCGGGTAAAGATTTTGACTATGAATATGATCAGATTGTCTCCTATGGTGAAGTCTGGTCGACAATTATTATTGCCTCCTATCTTGACCGGAAGGGATTGAGGGCCCGGTGGATCGATATAAGAAGGAATCTGATTACTGATGACAGGTTCCGTGATGCCAATGTGCTCTGGAATGAAAGTTCTTCAAGGGTTAAAGGAGTCTTTAACTTCAGGGATAGTGACGTTTATGTCACTCAGGGATTTATAGGAGGCACAGTTTCCGGACAGACCACGACCCTTGGACGGGAAGGTTCTGATTATACAGCCGCACTACTTGCAAATATGCTTGATGCAGAAATTGTTGTGGTCTGGAAAGATGTCCCGGGCCTGCTGAATGCCGATCCGAAATGGCTTCCCGACGCCATAAAAATGGATGAGGTCTCATACAGGGAAGCGGTGGAGATGACGTTCTCGGGAGCAAAAGTGATTCATCCGAAAACGATCAAGCCGCTGCAAAACAAGGATATTCCGCTGCTGGTGAAATCATTTATCTTTCCGGGTGGGAACGGAACAATCATAAAATCAGAAATCAGCCTCAGGCATGGCTTGCCTGTTTTCATAAGGAAGGAGAACCAGATAATGGTATCGATAATGCCAAAGGATTTTTCATTCGTTCTTGGAGATAACCTCAGCAGGATCTTTTACCTGTTCGTACAGCATGGGATAAAGGTCAATCTTGTGGAAGCCAGTGCAGTGAGCATCAGCGTGTGCATTGATGACAACAGGACAAGGGTCGATTCACTGATGGAAGACCTGAAAACGGAATTCAACATTATTTATAACGAAAACGTAGAGATGCTGACAATCAGGCATTATACCGGGGAAGCTGTTAATAAAATAACAAATAACCGGGAGATACTTCTGGAGCAGCGGACAAGGAGTTCGGTGCGTTTTGTTGTAAGGAAATCTTTGCAGAGATGATCATCATCTTCATCCATTGCCATCAACGTTCAAACTGAAGGCTTTGGCCCCTGTAGTTCTCATTAAACACCCCATTGCTGTAAACTACGGTGCCATTAACAATCGTTTTTGTGATCCTTGATCTGAACATTGTGCCTTCAAATGGTGACCATCCGCATTTGTACAGGATGTTTCCCCCTGACACGGACCATGAGGAGTCGGGATTGACAAGGCATAGATCTGCTTTATAACCTTCCCTGATGAATCCTCTTCCCTTTATGTTGAAAAGGATGGCCGGATTATGACACATCTTTTCAACAATCTTTTCAATTGGTATTCTCCCGAGGTGCCACAGTTCAAGCATTGCCACAAGTGAATGCTGAACAAGAGGTCCTCCCGAAGGGGCATTGAAATAGCTTTTCTGCTTTTCTTCAATGGTGTGGGGAGCATGGTCAGTTGCAATAATATCTATAAGGTCATTATTTACACCCCCGGTGAGTGATTCCCTGTCAGCCCTGGTTTTAATTGCGGGATTCCATTTTATATTATTACCAAGCAGATCATACCAGGTATCGTCAAACCAGAGATGATGAACACAAACTTCTGCAGTAATTCTTTTTTCACTTAAGGGAAGATCATTTCTGAAAAGATTTAATTCATCTCCGGTTGATAGATGGAGAATATGAATTCTTGTTCCGTATTCCCGGGCAAGGTTAACTGCATGTGAGGATGACAGCAGGCAGGCTTCACGGCTTCTTATTGAGGGGTGCAAACTGACGGGAATATTTTCGCCGTATTCATGTCTCGCCTCCTCCATGTTCTTCCTGATCAGGGGTTCTGATTCACAGTGGCATGCAACAGGAATGGTTGCTGCAGCGAAAATATCCTTTAAAGATTGTTCGTTGTCAACCAGCATATTGCCGGTTGAAGAACCCATAAAAAGCTTTATCCCGCATACTGATGAAGGATCCAGTTTCCGTATTTCATCCAGGTTGGTATTTGTTGCACCCAGATAGAATGAAAAGTTTATAACCGATTTTTCGGCAGCCATCCCGGCCTTTTCCTTCAGAAGGTCAATGGATATTGTCTGGGGAATGGTGTTGGGCATGTCCATGAAAGATGTTATTCCTCCGGCTGCGGCTGCTCTCGATTCGGTAAAGATATCGCCTTTGTGTGTCAGCCCCGGATCCCTGAAGTGTACCTGGTCGTCTATTACCCCGGGGATAAGCAAAAGCCCTTCTGCATCAATTATTTCACTGTTCTCCGGCGGATCAGCAATACCGTTCTCTGAAACAGAGGCGATTGTCTCATCTACAATATGAACATCTCCGGTAAAGATGCGGCCTTCATTTACAATGGTAGCTTTCCTTATAAAAATACTGCTCATAATAAATTGAGGGAATGGTTAGGCTTTTATCCGGATATAATTGTGGAATTCTTTCTGTACCTTATAAATAAGCTTCTTAATTTCATTCTTAAGACTCCCCATAGTGCCTCATTGAATATGCCTCCCGACATTTTTGATGATCCCAGCTTTCTGTCAGTGAATATAATGGGCACTTCAACTATTTTATAACCAAGCTTATAGGCAATGAATTTCATTTCAATCTGAAATCCATAGCCTACAGATTTGATATGTTGAGGCTTGATATTTTCTATAACCTCTTTTTTATAGCAAATGAATCCCGCCGTGGTATCCTTTATTTTCATACCTGTTACCCGTCTTACGTAGATTGAAGCGAAATAGGACATCAGGACTCTGGTAAGCGGCCAGTTGACAACGTTGACACCACTTATATACCTTGATCCTATTGCGACGTCGGCTCCCTCGTCGTTGCATGCCCTGTAAAGCCTCACAAGGTCGTTGGGATCATGCGAAAAGTCGGCATCCATCTCATATATATACTTGTAGCCTTTTTCAAGTGCCCATTTGAAGCCTGTAATGTAAGCAGTTCCCAATCCCAGTTTTGAGGGTCTTTCAATCAGGTGGACATTAGGGAATGAGGCTTGGAGGTTCTTCACAATATCTGCGGTGCCATCGGGTGAACTATCATCAATTACCAGTATATCGAATGGAACGGGAAGTGAAGATATGCTTTCAATAAGTGCTTTAATATTCTCCTTTTCCTTGTAGGTAGGGATAATAACGATGTTTGGCATACAGAATAAATATTTGCGAAAATACTCTTTTTCAATTGATAGCAATAGGTTTTGCGGAGTTAATTTCCATGTGGCTGGAAAAATTTACATATTTTTTTTGCAGAAGATTTTTGAAGCATTATCTTTGTCGTCCCAAAAGTAATGCAGTTCGTTTAAAAGCAGATTGAGTCAATTGGGAAACACCAGTTCTTTGAAATGATGAAGTAGCAACCAGGCGAGATGGACGTCTCGCCAAAGATAACTTGTTAGTATTTATTGAATGAGCGTCTTCGGGATTGATCTTTGTAAGAGACAAAGAGAATAAATTTTTACAATGAAGAGTTTGATCCTGGCTCAGGATGAACGCTAGCGGGAGGCT
>CAZTDW010000203.1:0-7295 GCA_964611835.1 uncultured Rikenellaceae bacterium
GAAGAGTTGCAGCAGGAAGCGCGGCGGGGGGACAAGGGCGGCTATCTTGGATGGAGCCTCAGCCGGTTCTGGGGTGTGGCAAACTGGAGCAGCACCCTTAACCAGCGACTTGAAGAAGATCCCCCCGACATGATGGAGGTGGAAGATATAATCAAGCCTTATAACAACTGGGAAATAAGGAACAGCAACCTGCATTATCGCGACGGATCGGATCTCGTCGAAGTAAGGCTTGTTAACAGCCGTTACTGCAAAGAAAACGGATGGAGGGGAAAAGATGGCCTGGAACAGTGGGATAAATCGTCGGCATGGTCTCAGCATCTTGTTAAATCGAATATAGGATACAGGTTTGTACGAAGTGAGGAACTGGCTGATCCGGGTGCTTTATGCAGCGACAAAACCCCTTTGATCATTGACAGTGTTGCCTGTGTTTCAGATGATCAGTTTAAAGCAATACAGACATATCTTGCACAAGGTGGCACAGTCTGGCTGGCACTGCCTTTCGGCACCCATGATGAAAAAGGGTTTAAAAGAAAAGTTCCAAAATCAGAACAGCTTCTTAAACCGGGAAACAAAAATCTGTTTCTGATAAATTCCGCAACAGAAGGCAATCCTCTTGATATACTTATTAAGAAGGGCAGGTTCCGTCCTGTACTGAGGCAGCTTTCGGGCGACTCCAGATGGGCGGCACGGATAAGGTTTTATAATGGAAAACCCGTATTTCATTTCCTGAGCAGAGGCCTTACTGCAGTACCCCATCCTTCAATAAAAGATATGGGAGGATCTCCGGTTCTCAAAGATATAGGATCTGTAATTGAAGATAACAGGCTTAAATATGAAATCAATTCTGCAAAGCTTCCCGTATCTGCCTTGTCAGTCATGAGTCCCGAACTTGGAACGGATTCAAGAAATGTAATGGTACTCAAATCAAAGCCCGGATATTCAATCCTGGATATAAATCTGGAAGGCGTTAAAATATATGCGGTAGCACAAAGTTCATGATAAGGAAATTCTTTAATCCGCCAGATGTATACCAAATGCTAAAACTCCTTATCTTTATTGATGAATTTACCTGAAAGTATTAATATTCGTTTGCCGTTTCATTCATCTCTTTTAAGAATTGCTGATTCTTCATCTGACAAATATGAAACCAGAAATACCCGAACATGAAAAAGAACAAAACCTTATCACGCCGTGAATTTGTAAGGCAAAATTCACTTGCAGGAATAGGGGCTGCTGTTGCAATGGGCACCGGCCCTGTTATCCTTGCAAACTGTTCCGCCGATACCGGCACCCCTGCCATCCTTGGAGGTGAAAAGATCAGGACAAAACCCTGGCCTTCATGGCCTGTATGGGATCAGGCCACCGACGAGGAACTGGTCCTGAAGACACTTCGGAGCGGAATATGGTCAAGGGCAGCAGTAGTAAATGATTTTGAAAAAAAATGGGCTGAGACCATTGGTTCAAAAAGATGCCTGGCTGTGGTAAATGGCACAAACGCACTTATCACTGCACTTGTACAGGCCGGAATAGGAGGGGGCGATGAAGTAATTGTACCTCCGTACACATTTATTGCCACTGTCATAGCTGTTCTTCAGACAGGTGCCATGCCGGTCTTTGTTGACACTGATCCTCTGACATATCAGATCGATGCAGAAAAGATAGAAGCAAAGATTACACCCCGTACAAGAGCTATACTTCCGGTTCATATACTTGGCTTCCCGGCCGACATGATAAGGATAATGGCCATTGCAAAAAAACACAACCTGGTTGTCATAGAGGATGCCTGCCAGGCATGGCTTGCTGAAATTGACCACAAAAAGGCAGGGACATTTGGCCTTGCAGGATGTTTCAGCTTTCAGAACTCTAAGAATATTCCGATAGGGGAGTGCGGAGCCATAGTCAGTGATGACGACGGGTTCATGGACAGATGCTATT
The DNA here is from genome assembly GCA_964611835.1 of uncultured Rikenellaceae bacterium. Taxonomy (GTDB): domain Bacteria; phylum Bacteroidota; class Bacteroidia; order Bacteroidales; family VadinHA17; genus LD21. The sequence continues at coordinate 1,936 of CAZTDW010000203.1, forward strand.
CCTACCACAATTACGGCAACCCTTACGGCACCATGGTCGGAGAAGTCGGTTCAGGTACGGTAATGGCAGGTACAAAACTGAGGATCACCGAATACCAGGCAGCCATCGGACTCGCCCAGCTGACACGCCTTGAGGAACAGACCTCCCTGCGGCATGAAAATGCCGAATACCTCAAGTCAGGAATAGGGCGCATTCCGGGTATCCTGACATACAAGCTCAATAAAAAAGTAACCCGCGTGGCATACCATATTTTTCCTTTCCGCTATAAAAAAGAGGAATTCAGCGGACTTACACGTGCCCAGTTCATCAAGGCTCTTGATGCCGAAGGGATCCCTTCATCCGGCGGTTATACCGCACTTAACAAGATGCCGTATCTTAAGAACGTCCTTGAAACAAAGAATTTTAAGCTGATGTATCAGCCCGAGATGCTTGATTATAACAAGTTTATGGAAAGGAACCAATGCCCTCTGAATGATCAGCTCTGCGAGGAAGCAGTGTGGTTTACCCAGAATATCCTGCTTGGCAGCAAGTCGGATATGGATGATATTGCAAATGCCATAAAACGGATCCATAAAAATGCCGGGAAAATAAAGAGTGCAATGGCATAACCACTAAAGCCGGGGAAGGAGTTTGAAAAATCATTTTCCCAGGTAAGTTTGTTCGGAAAACAGGTCAATTAAATTATCTTAACAAAATAAAATATTATTGCTCATGAGATTAAGAACCTATTTTGCAGCCGCATTTATATTCATTATGCTTTTTTCAGCCTGCAGGCAGGCAGTGGTTCCGGAAACTGAACCGGTTAAGACATCAACTCCCGATGCAAAGATCATCGCAACGGTTTACAATTCGGGTTTTGAGCATTCACACGACACATATAATGGCCTGTCCTGTGCCAGCGATGGCAGGATCTATTACGTACTGTGCTCTGAACGCATTGATATCGCAGGACAGATGTACTGTCTCGATCCTGCGACGGGTAAAATAGAGCATCTCGGCGACCTTACCGAAATGTGCGGGGAAAAGGACATGAAGGTTGTTGCACAGGGAAAAAGCCATGTCAATTTCAGGGAAATGGACGGGAAGCTTTATTTTTCAACTCACCTGGGCTATTACAGCATTATAGACGGAATGGAAAAAACAGGGGTCCCGAAGGACGGATACGGTGCCTACAGGGGAGGGCATCTGCTTGCCTTTGATATGAAAACCAGAAAGACGGAAGATCTCGGCATAGCTCCGCATAGTGAAGGTATCCTGACCATGAGCATGGATACTGTCCGCGGGTTGATATACGGACTTACCTGGCCTACCGGATATCTTTTCCGTTACGATGTTGCAAAGAAGGAAATGAATGATCTTGGACCTTTCACCGGCAAGGGAGAGGAGGGAATGGGAAAGGATTTCAGGGTGATCTGCCGGTCGATAGCGGTGAATCATGAGGATGGAACTATTTACCTGACAAATGCTGAGGGCCAGATTAAGAAATTACGCCTGGGCAGCGATGCGGTTGAGACCGTGGAAGGGGAGGATATGGTAAAAGACTATTTCGGGACCTATGAAGTGTCGACAGCAGGCAGCATGGCATACAACTGGCGGCAGGTATTCTGGTACGCTCCGGAAAAAAAGATTTACGGAGTCCATGGTAATTCCGGCTATCTGTTCAGATTTGATCCGGCCGTTCCACGTCTCGAGGTACTTGAAAGACTTACTTCAATCCCTTCCAGACTGACCGGCATGGGTGATCAGTTCAGCTATGGCTATCTTGGTTTTACGCTTGGACCGGATGGTCGCACGATCTATTACCTTACAGGAGCTCCGATCTACATTGACGGGAAACGGGTCATGGGAGCGGCTACAACTGCCAAAGGAGAAGCAAAGGGACTGGAAGACCTTCACCTTATAACATATGATATCCTTACCGGGCAATACCTTGATCATGGTGCAATATTCTATCCCGACGGCAGCCGCCCGTTGTATGTCAATTCCATTGCTGTAGGAAAGGATGGTACGGTTTACAGCATGGGAAGAATCGAACGCGACGGGAAAGTGGTTACCGACCTGTTCAGCGTGCCGGATCCATTTAAAAAATAATCAGGAGATGTTATTTACCGGATATGCCGGATATTTCTGGCTTGGCTTGATCTTCATATCATCCTTTTTTCCCGGGGGAAGCCTTAATACGGGTGAACCTGAAAAAAAGATCCGGAAGCTGAAAGATGTTGTCATATATGAAGATCCGCGGTACTATTCTGCATTCCCCTCGGTGGTCATGCGCCCGGGCGGAGAGTTTATCGTTGCTTTCAGAAGAGCTCCCAACAGGCAGGCATTCGGCGAAAGAGGAAATTCACACACCGATCCCAACAGTTACCTTGTACTCGTCAGATCGAAAGACGGGGAAACCTGGACGAAGGAACCTGAGCTTATTTATGCGCACGCATTCGGTGGATCGCAGGATCCATGCCTTCTTCAGCTCCGCGATAAAACACTTCTCTGCACGAGCTATGGCTGGGCCCTTATTCGTCCTGAAGGCCTTCCCAATCTTAAAAAGCCATATTTCCCGGCAGGCGATTTTGTCTTTCTGGGCGGTTATATTTTACGCTCGGATAACGGAGGAAAATCATGGAAGGGACCATACTATCCTCCAAAGATCCCGCCTGAAACATTATTCAATGCTCTTGGCGATCCTTTGCCGGCCTACAACCGGGGTGCCCTTTTTGAAAGCAAAAGCGGTAAAATATTGTGGGTAGTGGCCGGATCCGATTCAGATGTGAAGGGTAAGTCATCAGTGCATCTTATTGTTTCAGGCGACAAAGGAATGTCGTGGCAATACTCGGCTCCCGTCGCTTCAGATGATAAGGCTTCATTCAATGAGGCCTCGGTATATGAAACTCCCGGGGGTGATATTGTAGCATTCCTGCGGACCGCCAATATGGATGATCAGGCCTGCATTGCCAGATCGAAAGACGGCGGCAGAACTTTTGAACCGTATCAGAAAATGGGATTTCAGGGGCATCCGCTTAATGCGCTTCAGCTTCCTGACAAAAGAGTGCTTCTTACCTATGGCTACAGGCATCCGCCCTATGGCATCCGGGCCCGGATATTGAATCCCGAATGCACTGATTTTGAGTCCGCACCGGAAATAATCCTCCGCGACGACGGGGGCAATGGCGATCTGGGATATTCATGGCCTGTAATGATGGATAAAAGGCATATCCTCGTCACATACTATTTTAACAGGAATGACGGCACAAGACATATCGCGGGAACGATCCTGGAACTTTATTGAATTACTGAATTCAACATAAATACATATCATTATGCGGGGAAAAATACTTTCCTTGGGGAGGCTGTTCATCATTCTGCTCTGGTTCGTCGTACTGTTGCAGGGATGCCGGTCAGGTGATGAAAAGAATATTGTGATCCGGTCCCGGGATTTCAGCTATGAAATAAGCCCTGATGGAAAGAATATCTCCTTCATCGACAGGTCGTCCGGAATTAATTATCTGAAAAAAGATGAAGATTCCTGGTGTGCGATGATCAGGCATAACGGGATCTCCGGAAATGTGACAAAAGTCAAATTGAAAGGTAATCATCTTAGTTTGGAATTCGGTACTGATGAGATCAGTGCTGACATCCTGATTGAGAAAGGCAAAAATCTGGTCAGGTTTACGGTTACTGAAGTGAAGGGAAATCCTGAATCCCTGACCTTCCTGAATATCCCGCTAAGCCTGGAGGGCATGCCTTATGAACCCTTTTCAGCATGCGCGCTGTCGATGAATCTTTATACACATGTCAGGCAGATACCTGCATTGCAGACACATTTATGGGCCTCATGCTACAAAAGATTCGGATTTAAGGATGCTGCAGTGTCACTTATCGGTATATCCACCGATAAGATGCTTCCGGTGATACGCGAAGTGATAACTGAAGCGAAGGATATTCCTTTCTCGGATAAGGGAGGGGCATGGGCCCTGATGCAAAAGGAAGGATACGGCTCATACCTGATGAATTTCGGAACACTGACCGAAGAAAGTGCGGAAGAATGGATAAAAATGTGCAAAAACCTGGGTTTTAATCAGATTGACAGCCATGGGGGCGGTGATTTCTTCAGATTTGGCGACTTTGAACTCAACAGGGAAAAATGGCCGGAAGGCTGGGAGAACTTCAGGCGGATCAATCAGAAGCTTCATGATGCCGGGATCTCATCGATCTTTCACACATACGCTTTTTTTATTGACAAGAATTCAAAATATGTAACTCCCGTTCCCCGTGAGGACCTTGCTTTTTTCGGAACATTCACACTGGCAGCGCCATTCAGTAAAGGGGATACTGAGATTGTCGTAAATGAACCTACAAGCGGCATATCAACCACAACGGGATTTTTTGTAAGGAACAGCCTTTCCCTGAGAATTGGCAGCGAGATAATCGAATTTAAAGATGTGACGAGAACGCCTCCATACAAATTCACCGGATGCAGGCGGGGGATGTGTGGTACATCGGAATCGAACCATCAGTCCGGAGAAAAAGCTTATCATCTGCGTGAGATGTTCGGGAGATTCGTTCCTGATCCGGAATCGGCTCTTTTTGATGAGATCGCTGCTCATACTGCAGAAATTGTGAACCAGTGCAGGTTTGACGGTATCTATTTTGACGCAATCGACGGTAGTGATATCCTTGGTGGCGAAGAGAATTTCTGGTATTATGGCACCAGTTTTATTTTTGAGGTTGCAAAAAGGCTGGAACGGCCCGTAGGAATGGAAATGAGTTCAATGTCGCATCACTGGTGGCACTACAGGTCGCGCTGGCAGGCTTGGGACAGGCCGGTCAGAGGCTACAAGAGGTTCATCGACATCCATTCAGCCGCAATCAAGTCCACCAGGCTTTTCCTTCCGCCGGAAATCAAGTCAAATGAGAATGAACATGGGCTGTGGAGAGGCCATACTCCGCTTATTGACAGATATGCGCCGGCGGAGAACGGCGGACTGATGCTTCCCCTTCACCTCGGCTGGTGGGGAAACCAGACATGGAATCCCCCGCAGGTCGAACCTACATTCCCTGATGATATTGAATATCTATGCTGCAAACTTCTGGGCAATAACGCCGGATTTTCAATGCTTGGAGGCGCGGATGACAAAACTCTTGCAGAAAATCCGCTGTTCGGACGGATCGTCCCCCTGATAAGGCAGTACGAGGATTTACGCCACAGAAACTATTTCAGCGATTCTGTCAGGGCACTGCTTCGTGTGCCGGGTAGGGAGTTCACCCTTGTTGCCGGAGATGACAATGACTGGTATCTCAGACCTGTAACCTACAGCAAGCATAAGGTTGAAGGTGTAAATCATCCGTCTTCAGTATGGAAG
>CAZTDW010000204.1:0-7253 GCA_964611835.1 uncultured Rikenellaceae bacterium
AACGTAAAATGGAAATGAAGTGATCCAACTTTATAGAGATGTGTGTAAAGGGTAGTTTTTGCTAAAGGGAAGGGGCAGGGGAAGGGTTAAGGTATCACCGGGAGACACAGGCAAAGAGTTAAGGAATCAACTTGTCTGAGTCTGAACCTTTCTGATCCTGAGCATAGGACAAAAATGGGCGTTAGTGCGGTAAAAATCATTTGCCAGAGTTATTTATCATTAAATTTCAATGTTTTAGAAAATAAAACCGCACTAATTTTACCGAGCGTCACAAGTCAGGACTTCCGTAATTCCCGGATATGTGCCGTTAATGGTGAAACTGTTAAACCCTGTAGCCCTTTGTGCTCCCAATATAAAAATTGACCTTTGTGAGCCTCTGTGGTTCATTCAGTAATATTTTACCACAAAGATGCGCAAAGGCATTCACTAAGGCACGCAAAGGACTTTTGATACGACCTCTTTATAAGGGAAAGGAGGCTCCGATTCAATTTCTCCGAAACAGTGTCATGTCATTTCAAAATTGAATCAAAATGCCATTTTTTGTTATTTATTTTCATTCTAAATAATCTTTTATGATCAATATAGTTTTTTTAAAAAAGTATTGTTATTATTTTAACAGCAAATAAAAAATCATTTTTTTTAAAATAAATAATTAACTAAATCTCTAAAAACCAATAAGAAATGTATCAAGTAGGAAATCTTGTGAAGGAACTGACTGACAAGCACGGCCGGGCAAGGGATAGTCTGATGCCAATACTCCAGGGAATTGTGTCCAGACACAGTTACCTGACCGATGAGGCAATGGTGGAAGTGGCTAAGGAATTGGATATCTCAGCTGCTGAGGTATATGGGACGGCCTCATTTTATACTTTTCTCGACACAAAGGAGCGGGGGAAATACGTGATAAGGGTATGCAAGACAATCACCTGTTCGATGAAGGGTAAAGGTGAAATTATTGAGGTTCTTGAAGACATGCTTAAGATAAAGGTAGGCGAAACCACCTCCGACAAGCTTTTCAGTCTGCTGGAGACAAATTGCATAGGATGGTGCCATAAGGCTCCGGCAATACTGATCAACGAAATGCCGTATACGGAGCTTACTCCTGAGAAAACAGTTGAGATTATTAAAGGTTACATGAGAAAATAAATATCCGGACTGGCTATAAAACCTCCATGTAATTGCACGAACAAACACAATGATTTAAGAATCAACTGCATGGAAGTTATAACATGCCATTAAAATCAAATTATTTTATAATGAAAAACAAAGGATTAAATAAAGTAGACCTCATTTTCGAGAAGATAGATCTTAAGGAGGTACTGACAAAAGCCTTCAATATGAGCAGGGAAGAGATAATTCAGGAAGTTCTTGAATCAGGCCTAAAAGGCCGTGGAGGCGCCGGATTCCCGACAGGATTGAAATGGAAATATACGGCTGCTGAAAAAGAGCCTGAAAAATATGTGGTCTGCAATGCCGATGAAGGTGAACCCGGTACTTTCAAGGACAGGGAGATACTCGACAGGGCTTCATATAAAATGTATGGAGGTATGGCTATCGCCGGACATGCGATAGGTGCTAAAAAGGGCGTTGTCTATCTGAGGGGAGAATACCGGTTCCTTTTACCTCAGCTCATGAGGGAGCTTGAATCTTTTCACAAGATGATCAAAGAAATAGGATATGATTTTCAAGTCAACTATGCTCTGGGAAGCGGTGCCTATATCTGCGGTGAAGAGAGTGCACTTTTTGAATCAGTCGAAGGATTCAGGGGAGAACCCAGGAATAAACCACCTTATCCTACCACCTCGGGTGTGTATGGAAAGCCCACATCAATCAATAATGTCGAAACACTGGTGACAGTGGTGATGATCATTAAAGATGGCGCAGCGACATATAATCAGCTTGGAACAAAAGATTCCAGGGGATCAAAGGTGTTTTCTGTGTCAGGTGATACTCCGACTCCGGGAATATTTGAGCTTGAACTTGGGATGACCGTGCAGGAATTCGTGAATGAGTTCGGCGACGGCGACACAAAAGCAGTACAGGTAGGAGGCGCTTCCGGATTCTGTGTCCCCAGGAAAAAGTTTACCGATACAATAATAGGTTTCGAGGGAGTGCCTACCGGAGGCTCCATGAAACTCTTCAACAGTTCAAGGTCGATGTACAACGTTCTGCATAACTACCTCGATTTCTTTGCCGAAGAGTCGTGCGGACAATGCACACCCTGCCGTGTTGGCTGTCAGCAGCTTCTAAAAGGTGTCGAGAAAGTCAAGAAAGGAGAAGTAAAATCAACTTACCTGAATGAACTTACCAAACTTGCCGAGACAATGAAAATCGCATCAAAATGCGGGCTCGGACAATCCGTAGGAAATGCCTTCAGGACTATAGTTGAGAACTTTAAAGAGGAGATCATCTATTAATAATTAATCGAAAATCCGAAACATATGATAAATCTTACAATAAACGACCAGAAGATTACAGTGCCTGCAGGCACAACTGTTCTGGATGCCGCAAAAAAACTGAATATCAATATACCGACGTTGTGCAACCACCCCGACCTGTGCGTAGCCGGGAATTGCCGGGTATGCCTGGTTGAACAAAAGGGTGCAAGAACCCTTATCGCAGCATGCTCCATGCCGGCATCCGAGGGTATGGACATTCATACCAACACTCTTAAGGTAAGGAATGCAAGAAAGCATGTCGTCGAACTCCTTCTGGCTGAACACAGGTCAGACTGCACCAAATGCTATAAAAACCAGAAATGCGAACTACAGGCCCTTGCCAACGAATTCGCCTTCGGTGATACCATTTTCCTCGACCTGGTTGAAGATCATCCGTACACCATCGACAGATCTTCTCCCTCCTTCCTGAAGGATGACAGCAAGTGCATCAGGTGCCAGAGATGCGTCAGGACATGCACGGAGCTTCAGTATATCTCGGCAATTGCAGTGGCGAACAAGGGTTCTCATCAGAAGATCTCATCCTTCCACGACAGACCCATGAGCCATGTTATCTGCACAAACTGCGGACAATGCGTCAACCGTTGCCCCACCGGCGCCCTGGTTGAAAAAACATATATCGACTACGTATGGGATGCAATATATGATCCCGACAAGCATGTGGTGGTTCAGACAGCTCCGGCAGTAAGGGTCGCCCTTGGAGAGGATCTGGGATATGATCCGGGCGAAAGGGTAACCGGCAAAATGGTCAATGCACTCAGGCAGCTGGGCTTCGATTCAGTTCTGGATACGGACTTCAGTGCCGACCTTACCATCATGGAAGAGGGAACAGAACTGCTGGTCCGCCTGAAAAAAGCCCTCGTTGACGGAGACAAAAGCATTTCCTTTCCGATGTTCACCTCCTGCTCACCCGGATGGATAAAATTCATCGAGCACAAGTATCCCGAATTCCTTCCAAACCTCTCAACCTGCAAGTCACCGCAGCAGATGTTCGGAGCCCTTGCAAAAACTTTCTACGCACAAAAGAAAAAGCTCGATCCGTCCAAGATCGTATCAGTATCAGTCATGCCCTGCACGGCTAAGAAATTCGAGGCCGACAGACCCGAGATGCGCGCCAGCGGTTTTAAAGACATTGATTACGTTTTGACTACCCGGGAACTGGCAGTAATGATAAAACAGGCGGGAATCGACTTCAGAAGCCTCGAATCGCGACACTATGATTCAATCATGGGCGATTCAACCGGTGCAGCCGTCATTTTCGGTGCAACAGGAGGGGTGATGGAAGCTGCACTGAGAACAGCCTACGAGATCGTTACCGGCCGTGAAGTGCCGTTTGCAAACCTGAATATCGTTCCGGTTCGCGGCATGGACGGAGTAAAGGAGGCATCAATTAAAATTGAAGGATGTACCGACGACTGGAAATTCCTTGAGGGAGCTGAACTGAAAGTGGCTATTGCTCACGGATTGGCAAATGCCAACAAGATAATGCGTCTTGTAAAGCAGGGAAAAGCTCCTTACCACTTCGTGGAGATCATGGCATGTCCCGGTGGTTGCATCGGAGGTGGAGGACAGCCAATACCGACAAGCATGGAGATCAGGAAAAACCGTATGAAGGCCATCTATTCTGAGGATGAACACATGGTCCTGAGGAAATCACACGAGAATCCCGATGTTATTGCGATCTACAAGGAATTCCTGGATAAACCCAACAGCCACAAAGCCCATGAGCTCCTGCATACTCATTATGTAGAAAGAGACAACTTTTAGGCTTTTATTGATTAACTTGGAGGTTGTATCAAAAGTCCTTTGCGTACCTTTGAGCTACCCTTTGAGTGCCTTTGTGGTTGAATATAAATCACTGAACCACAAATCCCGAGTACTCGGGAACAAAGGCAGGCACGAAGGATGCTAAGAAAAAAACAATTAAGACACTTTTGATACAGCCTCTTTTAATTTATATCAATATGGACCCGTTGAAAATTTCCACAGCTCAGTTTGAGAACAGGAGCGGTGACAAGAATTATAACCTCTCCGTAATTGAATCCCTGGCTGCAAAAGCAGCAGCAGAAGGTTCTGATGTCATAGCATTCCATGAATGCTCAATCACCGGTTACACTTTTGCACGGCATCTTAACAGGGAACAAATGCTGGAACTGGCAGAATTCATACCTTCAGGCGAGAGCGTTTCGAGGCTTATCGGGATTGCTGCAAGATTTAAGATTACTGTTCTTGCAGGACTTTTCGAAAAAGATGCTGATGAAAAGATCTACAAGGCATATGTTTGTGTGGACGGAAACGGGCTGATAGCATGTCACAGGAAAATACATCCGTTCATTAATGCTTTCATTACACCGGGCGACAGGTACACTGTTTTTGAAATAGCAGGATGGAAATGCGGCATCCTGATATGCTATGACAACAATGTGGTTGAAAATGTAAGAGCTACCGCCCTGCTTGGCGCCAGCATAATTTTCATGCCGCATGTTACGATGTGTACCCCATCACCCCGCCCGGGTTCAGGTTTTGTCGATCCTGAACTGTGGAAAAACCGTGACAGGGATACGGAAGCCCTGAGAGCTGAATTCGATGGTCCCAAGGGAAGGGAATGGCTCATGAAATGGCTTCCTTCGCGGGCGCACGACAACGGGATCTATGTTGTCTTTTCGAATCCGATCGGCATGGATGAAGACCAGCTTAAAAACGGCTGCTCAATGATCCTCGATCCATTCGGGAATATTATGGCTGAGTGCAGAATCCTGGGCGATGACTTCGTTTCCGCAGTAATTACTCCCGAAGAACTTACCGCTGCAGGCGGATACAGGTACACAAAAGCACGACGGCCAGTGCTTTACAGGGATATAATAGGCAAAGACCATATACCGGAACAGAAGGTCGCCTGGATGGGAAAACAGGATGACTGAATCTTTTATTTGAATAAAAGGCTTAACTTCCCGGTTATCTGAGATATATTAATTGGCCAGGAGTCACTCTATGGAAACCAAATATGAATGGAAAACAAGCCTGTTCGCCTCTGATTTCGAACTTTTCAGAAATGGCATCCGGTCGGGGTTTTTAAACAAGGGAAACCTCCGGCGGAAAGTGACCGGCGAACTGAACCTGAAAAAAGTGCTGTTCAGCACAAAAGGATTTTTCGGCAAGGAGACCGAAATTACAGACCCTGAAACCGGTTCAGTTGCCGGGAAAATTGTTTATTCAGGCTGGAGATCAAAAGCTTCTCTGGAGTATCATGATAAACTGTACAACTGGCAGTTTGATAATTTCTTCAGGACAAGATGGAGCGTTGGCAATGAGAACGGAATTTTGATAAGGTACAAATCAGAAGCCCTGAAAGGATCTGTCTATTCATATACGGGAGATGAGATTCTTATCCTTACCGGATTTTTTATAAGGAATTTTTTCAGACAGCGATCTGCCGGCATAGCCAATGCCCATATAAGCAACTGACCGAATTCATTCTTAATGCATTAAATTTCAGTATTTGTTATTGTTATTCCCTGGTTTATAAATGAGAAAGATCATCCATATTGATATGGATGCCTTTTTTTCTTCAATTGAGCAACTGGATAATCCTGAACTCAGGGGTAAGCCGGTTGCTGTAGGAGGAAGCGGACAGCGTCATGTGGTGGCAGCAGCCAGCTATGAAGCCCGGAAATTCGGGGTCCGGTCGGCAATGCCTTCCGTTACGGCCAAAAGACTCTGTCCTGAACTTATCTTTGTGCGTCACAGGTTTGACAGATACCAGGAGATGTCAGGTATTATTTTCAATATCTTCAGGGAATATACTGACCTTGTGGAGCCACTTTCAATTGATGAAGCCTTCCTTGATGTAACCGGAAATAAAAAGGGGATGCGTTCGGCAACACTGATAGCAAGGGATGTGAAGGATGAAATAAAAAAACGGACCGGTCTTACGGCCTCGGCAGGTATTTCATTCAATAAATTCCTGGCCAAGATCGCGTCAGATATCAAAAAACCCGACGGCCTGTTCCTTATTTCTCCCGATGATGCGGACAAGTTCATCGACGAACTTCCTGTTGAAAAATTCTTCGGAATCGGCAAAGTGACAGCTGAAAAAATGCATCTACTCGGCATCCATAAAGGATCGGAACTGAAGGAAATGGATCTTCTGTCTCTTATAAGGAATTTTGGCAAAACCGGCAAGTTCTATTATGATATGGTAAGAGGAATTGACGACCGGCCGGTTGAGACAACATCGGAGCGCAAATCGGTAGGTACTGAAATCACATATGAAAAGGACCTTACGAGCCAGTTTGAGATCATTGCCGAGCTTTACAAGGTGGAAAAAGAGCTTATGGAGCGCCTGGAGCATGCCGGAACCACCGGGAGGACAATCACGGTAAAAGTTAAATTCTCAGATTTCCGTCAGATTACCCGCAGCAAAACTCTGCAGTACTTCATCAGGGATTTTGATACCCTTCACAAAGAGGTGACCGGGATCAGAAAATCGATGGAGCTTCAGGGATGCAGGATAAGGCTTCTTGGAGTAAGCGTATCGAACCTTGAAAACGAAGACTGCGCAGACCGCCAGCTCTTGCTTTTCGACTGATATATTCATCGATCACTACTCATCACCCTTTGCCCTACGCTCTACGCTTCTTCTCTCATTCCTCCATCTCTCCATCGCTCTGTCGCTCTGTCTCTTAGTCGCTTAGTCGCTTTGTCTCTCAGTTTCTTCGTCCCTTCGTCCCTGAATTTGGATTATCGTCTGTTCTGGGTTTCACACGGACATGGAACCGCACGCATCTTCCTGTGCTT
>CAZTDW010000205.1:0-7241 GCA_964611835.1 uncultured Rikenellaceae bacterium
ACAGGCATTCGGTATTTTGCCGGAAAATCACAGCATCAATAAATGGTTCTTCGATATTGTTGTCTTTGCCTCTGCGAATGAAGTTCAGAGGATTTCCTTTATAAGACCTGCAGGGCCGGACACAGATATCAAGGTCAAATTTCTGCCTTAGCCCCACAATCGGACTTGAGTAAACGCATCCCTTCCCCTTAAGTGATTCGTCAAGTTCGGAAAGGGCTTCTTCATTTGGCTTCGATGTAATCGCTCCAAAAAGGGCAATTCTGTATTTGCGCAGCTGATCTATCGTACGCTGCGGAAGCGGATTGCCTTCACTGCGCCAGAATTCCCAGCCAATGTCACCGTTAATATATTCAGCATCAAAACCGGCTGCATCAAGAACCCTTAATGCCTGGTTTAAAACTATTGCGCCTATACCATCTCCAGGTAAAGTCAAAATTGTATGTCTGCTCATTTTATTCAGTTGTGTTTAACTAATTTAACCTGATGTAAAAGTAGGAAAAAATGAATCTCCATGATTCCTGTTTCCGTTTCCCGATCTGCCAATGAACAAAAAATAGTTACTTTTGAAGCAACTATTAAATTTTAAGCATGAGCCTGTTATCAAAGCTGAAGCCAGCTCCGGTATGGATCTATTTTGAAGAGATCTGTAAAATTCCGCGTTTAAGTAAAAATGAAGCGTCAATAAGAAAATACCTTCTGGATTTTGCCACCATCCACGGGCTTGAATCCAGGGAAGATCCTGCCGGGAATATTCTTATAACAAGACCTCCCACACCCGGGTACGAAGGAAGGAATACAATCGTCCTGCAAAGTCATATGGATATGGTAGGAGAAAAGAATGCCGACCATCCCCACGACTGGATGAACGATCCGATAATTCCTGAACCGGGCGATCAATGGATTTCAGCCAGGGGTACAACTCTGGGAGCAGATGATGGTATTGGTATTGCTGCCCAGCTGGCAATTCTCACTGACAATGAACTGAAGGCAGGAAAAATAGAATGTCTCTTTACTGTCGACGAGGAGTCGGGTATGACAGGGGCCATGAATCTGCAATCCGGATTTTTTGAAGGCAGGACTTTACTGAATCTCGATTCTGAAGATGAAGGGATCCTTTATATTGGATGTGCCGGAGGGATGGACACCGTAGGGACTATTCATTTCAAGGGAATACCTGTTCAGGATGATTTGACAGGAATGGAAATTTCTGTTACCGGGCTTCGAGGAGGACACTCGGGTGATGAGATCCATAAAGGATATGGTAACGCGGTAAAGATCATGAACAGGATCTTAACTGATCTTACCCGGAGATTTGATATTTCACTCAGTACATTTAACGGAGGTAATCTTCGCAATGCAATACCCCGTGAAGCTTTCGCTGTTATAGCAGTCGGGGATCCGCTCAGGAAAGAGATAATCAGAGAGATTGAACACTATCAGGTCATTCTGGCCAAAGAGTTTGAAGGCACTGAAAAAAGCCTTTCTGTCACAATAAAAGAGACAGGTAAACCCGGCTTCATGCTTGGCGGGAATATGCAGTCTTTGCTGCTTGGTGCAATTGACTGCTGCCCTCATGGTGTAATAGAGTGGTCGAAGGATATGGAAGATCTGGTTGAGACCTCCACAAACCTTGCATCAATAAGCTTTACCGGGGATGATCTGATAACTATTGTGACCACACAAAGAAGCTCTGTTGAATCATCAAAGCGCAGGGTGGCATCAGTTGTAAGGGCGTGCCTTGAAAAAGCAGGAGCCGAAGTCGTACATTCGGATGGCTATCCTGGCTGGGCGCCCAGCCTCCAGTCGGAAATTTTAAAAATTACGAAAGCATCATATAAAAAGCTCTTCGGGAAAGAGCCTGAAGTAAAGGCTATTCATGCCGGTCTGGAATGCGGACTTATTTATGAAAAATTCAGGGAAATAGATATGATATCCTTCGGACCTACTATCAGGGGGGCTCATACCCCTGAAGAAAAGCTGGAGATCAGGACAGTACAGATGTTCTGGGATCTTCTGATTGATGTTATCAGATCGGCATGATCCGGATCATTGAATGATTTTCAGGAAACAGGCTAGTCCATAACAAAGAACTCATCTTTTCCGGCTCCGCACACCGGACATATATATCCGTCGGGAAGATCAGTGAATGCAACTCCGGGATTAATATCCGAGGCACTGTCACCTTCTGCCGGATCATAAACATATCCGCAGATAGAGCATTTATATTTTTCCATATTATAAATATATCATTTTTTCAACTTTCTTACCACATCAATAACAGTGCCATCGACCCATTTTATTGCGGCAACGATTTGTTCCTCAAATTCAGGCTTTGCCGGTTTTCCACAGATCCTTTCAGCCTCCTCCTTTAATTCACCAATGGTTTTGAGGAGAAGCCCGCTGTTACTTACGCTTTCAATAAGATCTTTTCGCAGAGGATTGATGGCAATCCCCCGTTCGGTGATGATGACATCGATGAGGTCTCCCGGACCACAAAGGGTAGTAACCTCATCCACGATCACCGGTATCCTGTCACGGAACAGCGGAACAGGAATAATAACATTCCTTGCATGGAGGCAATTCTGCCACCCTCCGATACCGTGCAGCAGATAACCGTCTGAATGAGTGACCACATTCCCGTTGAAATTCAGGTCTATTTCAGTTGCACCCAGTATCATGATATCCATCATGCTTGTCAGATTGCCCTTGGCATGGTAGTTATATGCATTGAATACGGGGTATGGCACATGATTGGGATTCTTTCCCACTGAATTCACTGCTTCGAGGTCAAAAGCCTGGGCATCCAGGATATAATCCATCCTGCCATGTTCAAGCATGTCCACCATGTACCTTGTACTGCCCCCGAAACCAAACCTAGATTTCCAGCCTTTCTTCCTCATTATTTCGTCAAGGAATACAGCAATGGCCAGGGATGTTCCACCGGCACCTGCCTGGATAGCAGCACCGTCTTTCAGTATTCCTGATTTCTCAAGAAATGATGCTGTAATCTCAGCTATCAACAAACGGTCAGGACTTTTCGTAATCTGTGTTGTTCCTGATATTATTTTTTCCGGTATTCCTATCCTGTCAGTAACGACAACATAGTCAACGTATATTCCCTCGATCTCCATTGGAAAACATGGAAAGTCGACCAGATTGTCGGTAACAACAATGACTTTATCAGCATACATTGAGTCGGCCTTTGCATAGCCGAGAACGCCGCAGGCGGAATTACCTCCTGTCCCCCTTGCATTTCCGAAGAAATCGGCTGAAGGAGCCGCAAGCACTGCAATATCGATTTTTACCTCTCCGTCCTGGATTGCCTGCACCCTTCCTCCATGAGAGCGAAGTACGGCCGTCCCTTTCATTCTTCCCTCAGAAACAAACCGGCCGAGAGGTCCGTTCATGCTTCCTTCGATCCTGTTTATAGTACCGTCAGAGAGATACTTCATTACTGGTTCATTACACGGGAATGAGGCTGAAGGGAACCATACAAGGTCCTTTAGTCCCATGGCCGAGGCAATGTCAAACACCTTGTTGCTGACGAGGTCGCCGTCGCGGAGGTGATGGTGTGTGGAGATGGTCATTCCGTCACATATACCACACATTTTCAATGCTTCTTCAAGCGATCCGACTACTTTGTTGCCATCCGCAGGAAAATCAACCGAAGATGGTATTTTGGGTGAGAATTTATTGCCTGACGGCCTGTGTAAGCCATCTCCTTTGAACGGAATAACCGGATTCCCGTTAACTTCAGTCGGCACCAACCTTCCGGCAGCATTTACAACAACAGGGATTGCCATAATTCTTCTATTTTTTGCATTTCATAATCATGAAGCCTCGCCTCTCCGGTCTTCTCCGATCAATCCCAGCCTGACCGCTAGGTCCATGGTCCTGAGTGCACGTTTTACCACAGGAGGATCGATCATTTTTGAGCCCAGGGCTACAACCCCCAGGCCCTTCATCCTTGCTTCCTCATAGGCCTTTACTATTTTCGCTGACCTTTCAATTTCATCATTCCCCGGAGCAAACCCCCGGCGTATCACAGCTATCTGTCGGGGATGGATGCATCCCATGCCCTCAAAACCAAGAGATTTCGATTGCAGTACATTTTTAAGGAGGCCTTCCATGTCTTCAACATCGGAAAATACCGAATCAATCGGCTGTACACCTGCCGCCCTGGCAGCCATTACAAGCCTGCTCCTGGCATACAGCGATTCACCACCCTCTTTTGTTCTCTGAACACCAATATCGGCTGTCAGGTCTTCCAGCCCGATAGCCATTGCTACGATTTTAGAAGAAGACGATGCAATCGCGAATGCTTTTTCAATCCCTAATGCTGATTCAATTATCGGCATCAGCCATACCGGATTTAAAAGGCCATGAAGGCTTCTGCTCTCTTCTATTCTCTTTTCAACAGTGACTACTGAATCAGGATCTTCGCATTTTGGAATAAGGACAAGATTTACGTTCTGAGGTATGACCTGATCAAGATCTTTAAGACCCCGTTCACCCTGATTTATCCTGACCATACGCTCCGCCCCGCAGAAATCTACCTGTCGCAAGGCATTTCTTACAAGAATCCGGGCTTCATCCTTCCTTTCCGGAGCTACCGAGTCCTCAAGGTCAAGAATAATACCGTCTGCTGAATGCAATCCTGCATTTATCATCATGCTGGGTATGTTTCCGGGAAGATAAAGCCTGGAGAACCGGAACCTGTCTGATTCCGTTGAATACCTGTTTTCCCCGGCAAACCCGGGGAGATAATCAAGTTTTGTATCAATAAGCTGTTTTACAGCTGATTCAATCCGGGCAGAAATGACAAAGGGCAGTGCTCCTGAATCATCAACAGCAATGGAAGCATGCCTTATTCCGAAAAACCCGAGAATATCATTGCAGAGATCTTTTATTGAACGGCCATAAAGTGCAGCTACTTTTGATTTCAGGCTGACATCGATTCCGCCATCATTTCGCAACTCAAGAGTTACTTCGCAATCTGATCTGACTTTAGGTCCTGAATTTCCTGAGGTTGACACCCTGGTGCTCATTTCTGCAAAAAGTTAGTATTACCTGCAAACCTAATAATTTTTTTATTCAAAAGTCAGCACAGAAATCAACCTTTATTCTAATACAATCAGATTATCAATTACTTCTTCCTGCTTTCGCATAGCTCTATGAGTACCCCTGAAGTAGATTTTGGATGCAGGAAAGCGATATCCAGTCCGTCTGCTCCGGGCCGGGGTTTATCATCAATAAGCATGACCCCCGCATTCCGGGCTTCAACCAGCCTGTCTTTCAGGTCGCTTACCGCAAAAGCAATATGATGGATCCCCTCACCACGTTTCTCAATAAACCTGCTTATCGGGCCTTCAGGATCAGTTGACTCCAGGAGCTCAATTTTTGTACTGCCTATCTCAAAAAATGCAGTCCTTACCTTCTGGTCCCTGACTTCCTCGATCTTGTAGCATTTCAGGTCAAAAACTGCTTCATAAAGCTTAACGGAGTCTTCAAGGTTACGGACAGCTATTCCGATATGTTCAATATTAGTGGGTTTCATGATCTGATATAATTATTTCATCATTATAAGGGAGGCAATATAATCCGGTTGAAGTAATAAAGTGCCGACAAAAATCATAATCATGAAGATCGTCTGTCAGCAGAACCATTTAGAAAGGGAAATCCTGAGGACTTTCAACATCAGATTTCTTTATTTCCGGTTTTTTTGATGCCTGGTGAACCGGATTGCCATCTACAAATATGGCTTTAAAAGGAACTGTCGGGCAGGAATATTCGCAATGTCCGCATCCAATGCATATCTCCTGGTTGGTATCAGGGATCAGAAGGTTCCCCTCATACGGGATCATGAAGACCGCTTTTGTTGGACAGGCTTCAGAACAAGCCCCGCAGGCGGTTTTTTCGGTTTTGACGATGCAGTTATCCTTGATGAAAACAACCTTTCCTATCTGTGTAAGTTTTTTGGCTTCCGGAAGCAATGGCTTCAGGGCATAAGTAGGACATATTTCAGTGCACAGGGTACAATTATACTGACAGAATCCTTTATGATAATCCATCACAGGCTGCATAAAACCTTCCAGTCCGTATTGTCTTACAGAAGGGTGAAGCACATCATTGGGGCAAACCGAAATACATAGTCCGCAGGCTGTGCAGCTATTGTTGAATTCAATGATCGATCCGGCACCTGGTGGACAGACCGGATAGTTCTTTTCTTCCTTCACCGTCGATTCCCTTTTTGGTACAGGTATACCTCTTTCCTGTGCCCTGGATGAAGCGGAAAGGCCAAATAGCATCATAAGTGATCCCGCAATGAATTTCCGCTTGCTTTCATCAGTATTCCTATCCTCCGGATTATGACCGATAAAACCGTAGGAGATAGCTTTATCGGGGCATGAATAGACACAGTCAAAGCAGTTTACACAGCGGGAAACGTCAATTTCGTGATTAAGGAAATCGATGCATGACGACTTGCATACAACAGAGCATCTTCCGCACCGGGTACATCTGCTCTCGTCTGACTTTATCCTGAAAAGTGAAAGTTTGGAGAGAAGGCCCAGGAAAGTACCGACCGGACAAATCATATTGCAGTAAAGCCTCCCCTTTGTAAGTGAAAGCACGCCTACCAGTAAAAAGAATCCGGAAGGTATGGCGTATGCTATCAGATTATATCCCCTGATCTCCGTATGATGGAGGGTATAATTATCAAATCTTCCGAGAATTCCTGCAGCAAAATTATTTACCAGGAGAACTGCAGGCTTGATAAAGAAGAGGATCGACCTACCAAATATGCTATATGGATCCAGAAGGTTTATAAAATATATTCCCCAGATAAAGGTAGCGGCAACAATCATTACCAGGATGGAATACCTGATCACAGTATGAGGCCGCTTATAACCGAATCTCCTGAATTTCTTTCTGATCGTCCCTCCTATCCTGCTGAACACGTCCTGCCCTATCCCAAGCGGACAGAGGAAGGAACAGTAAGTCCTGCCTGTAATCAGGGTAAGGAGCAGTATAATAAGGAATCCCCCTGCTGCGAGAGTTTTTATGTCAATGAATTTAATTATGGATGGAATGAACTGAAGATATAACAGGTATTTGATGTATTCGGGCGGGATCAATGACCTGAAATCAACGAAAATATAAATAAAGTAAACCAGAATAACTGCAGAAAATACAATACGTAATCTTCTGAGAAAGGGTGAGGTCATTTCGAACTACATTTT
>CAZTDW010000206.1:0-7208 GCA_964611835.1 uncultured Rikenellaceae bacterium
ACTGCCGTGTCTGAACTCGGTATTATCGGAACCATTAAGCAATATGTCCCCGGAAATATCTTCGGCACTTTTGCCAAGGGTGGAATGGCGTTTATCAGCAAGGATTTCATCAAACTCATGGAAATCTTTATCGATGCCGAGATGAAAATGTTCAAAGGGATAAACACTCCTGTGATTTTCATCCAGAATGTGGTTGTTGACCTGATACTCGGCCTGAAGGCCTATGATGCTTTCGTAGCGTTTGATGAATACATCAGGAAGAAGTACAATGCCGAGCCGGGTTATATTACCATGAACCTCCCTGCGTTGCTTGATGCCCTTAATTCTGTCGGAATTCAAAACCCGGTCATATGTTCATCGATTAACAAGATCGGGTTCAGGATGTCCGGAGGGAAGGAGATATATGAGAAGTATTTACGCGAAAAGGAATTCCGTCCCATCGCCATGCAGGTTCTTGCCGCAGGAGCGCTCAGGCCAAAGGAAGCAATTGAATTTCTTGGAAATTTCCCCAGGATTGAATCGGTGCTGTTCGGGGCTTCCTCAAAGGCTCATATCAAGGAGACAAAGGAGCTGATAGAGCAATACCTATGAAAGTTGACCACATCTGTTTTGCCGTAAAGGATCTGGCTGAAGGTATTTCCTACTGGGAAAGTGTTTTTGGTTACAGGCAGATGACTGAAGTGGTAGGGAACACCCTGCAAAAGGTAAAGGTTGTCTTCCTTAGCAAAGAGGACAGCATCCTGGTAAAGCTTATTGAGCCTGCTGAGGATAACCAGTCACTGATAAATTTTGTCAGCAGGGGAGGAGGATTTCATCATCTATGCTTCAGGGTTGAGGATATGGGTAAGCAGATCAGTGAATTGAAAGAAAAGGGATTACTGACACTGGTGCCACCCCAGCCGGGCGAGGCATTCAACAATCATGACATTGCCTTTATGCTGGCAAGGTACGGGCTCAATATTGAGCTTATTGATACTGCCGAGAAAGCAGGTATCATCAAAATTTAAATGGGTCTTAATCGCTGGCGGTTAAGTAATAGATCACAACCAGAGATATTTCATTGAATGAACTTTGTAATCGCATCTGACCTGTATCGACATTTTGGTCTTAAAGGTACCAAAGGACTGCTGAAAGGGTTGTCCTATCCGGGCTTCAGATATACTTATATCCTTAGGAAATTATCACAGCATCCAAGGAAATCGATTTCCTTACTGCTTTATAAGTTCCTTCTGAGAAGATATCGCTATAAATACGGTTTTGAAATAAGTAGTGAGGCAAAGATCGGAGAGGGTTTTTACCTTACCAGCCATTGCAGCCCCGTAATTATAGGTCCGATAAAAATGGGGAAAAACTGCAATGTAAGCCACTGTGTCACTATCGGACGGGGAATAGCGGGGGAAAGAAAAGGAAGGCCAACGATAGGGGATGATGTCTGGATCGGCCCAGGATCAATTATTGTAGGAAAGGTTACAATCGGTAATGATGTGTTGATTGCTCCAAACACTTTTGTGAATTTTGATGTGCCCGACCATTCAATTGTAATCGGCAGCCCCGGCAAGATCATTGCAAAGGAGAACCCTACCAAAGATTATATTCATTTCAAAGTCTAGCAGATAACTGATGAGAATTATGAATAAAAGAAACAACCTGACCAAGTTTGCGCTCTTTAGGGAGATCCTCAGGGATTCTGAAAGGAAACCTCTGTTGGCTATTCTTAATGATCTTTTCTCCCTCAGTATTTATTATAGACAATTCCCCCGGCATTACTTCTCAAGGTACCTTTTTAAAAAGGGCACAACAAACATAAAGGATTACTTCCCCGATGATTTTTTGTATTCCGGGATTAAACCTTTTCTTAACAATAGCGAATGCAGGGATATTCTGGAAAACAAGATGTTCTTTCATCTTTATTATAGTCAGTATAAAGTCCCCTTGCCAAAAATCCTGATGTTTAA
Organism: uncultured Rikenellaceae bacterium; assembly: GCA_964611835.1. Lineage (GTDB taxonomy): Bacteria > Bacteroidota > Bacteroidia > Bacteroidales > VadinHA17 > LD21. The sequence goes on from CAZTDW010000206.1 coordinate 1,956, forward strand.
TCATAAAACAACCTTCAAGACTGAAGGAGAACTTACTCAAATAACCGGATTCGAGCAATTTATTACTTTGCTGGATAAATTATTTGAAATCGAACCGACACGTGATTCCCTGTTTATTAAAAAGTTATTTTGGAGTTATGGCGGTGACAAGGTATATAAAATATACCGTGCTCAGGTTGCTGACAGAAGTCAGATATTGGCTGATTTGTATACAGAAGTCATTAAATCTTGTTATCTGTTTCAGGAGACAGTTATTCAGCACGATGCTTTAAATAAGCTTAATCCTTTCAGTTTAAATACCATAAGGTTCGATACTTTCATCGATAAGGAGGGAAATGTCGATCTCATTTCGGGTTATATCAGAATGAGTATTAATAAGAACCATGTGGATAATATTTTTTCGGGAGGTTGCCAGGTAGGGATTGATATGAAGACTGGCAGGCTAAAGAAAGAGGGTCATTCAAAACTAAGTTATTACGGTGTGAATCTTTTACAATCACATCCAATTACCGGGACGGTTTTCGAAAATTTTGAAATTCCCCATTTTGAAAGTGCTAAAGCGATGACAGTTGAAGCTGCACGTCTGTTACCCGGCTTACGTATCGTTGGATGGGATGTGGCTATAGGAGAATCTGGCCCGGTCCTGATTGAGGGGAATTCGGATTATGGTATGACGGGCAATGATCTTTCTGAGGGAGGATACAGAACCAATCCGGTGTTCAGAAAGGTTTTGTTCGAGGTAAAGGATTTGAATACTTCAAAATATTTTAAACGACTGATAAACAGAGCTATAAAAGAAGTAGCCGTATAGCGTGTAATCAGTCATAGTTCAAATTATGAATAAAATTCTTGTTACCGGATCTGCCGGATTCATCGGCTATCATTTGTCAGCCAGACTGATTTCTTTGGGTTACAAGGTGTCAGGTATTGATTCGTTGAATGATTACTATGATGTGGGGCTTAAGGAGGCACGAACCAGAAACCTGTTGCTGGAAACGAAAAAAAACTCAGGTGATGATAACCCCGCTTTTACTTTTCACCGGCTTGACCTGATTGACAAAGATGCATTGACCGAACTGTTTAAATCAGAAAGTTTTGATTATGTTATACATTTGGCTGCCCAGGCCGGTGTAAGGTATTCCCTGGATAATCCGCAAGCATATGTTGACAGCAATCTTATAGGTTTCATGAATATTCTCGAGGCTTGCCGTACCTCTACTCCGAAGCATCTGATCTTCGCATCATCAAGTTCAGTTTATGGTCTTAACAGCAATGTGCCATTCTGTGAAAACCATAATACAGACCATCCGGTTAGCCTCTATGCTGCCACAAAGAAGGCAAATGAAGCAATAGCACATTCTTATGCTCATCTCTTTAATTTACCAGTCACAGGCCTCAGGTTCTTTACAGTATACGGCCCCTGGGGAAGACCTGATATGGCATATTTCAGCTTCACAAGGAAAATATTCAGTGGTGAATCCATTGAGATTTTCAATAATGGGAATCTGGAACGCGATTTTACATATATTGAAGATATCGTTAATGGCATTATTGCTCTACTGGACAGGATTCCGCAAGGAAATCCTTTATTTGATACATTGAATCCGGAATCATCTGTCTCACACGCACCTTACAGGATTTTTAACATCGGGAATAATAATCCTGTCAGCCTGATGGAGTTTATAAATATTCTTGAGAAGACAATTGGCATTGAGGCCAGAAAGGTCTTTAAGCCCATGCAGGCCGGTGACGTATTTGCAACCCATGCTGATATAGAAAGCCTTACTGCTCTTGTGGGATTTAAACCCGTTACTTCCCTTGAAACCGGACTGAGATACTTTGTCGATTGGTACATTGATTATTATAAACCTCGTTCTAAATGAGGTCTTTACAAGAATATTTCAACCAAACTAACAGGTTAATGGATTTATGAAAATTACGGTTATTGGCACAGGTTATGTCGGTCTCGTCTCCGGAGCATGTTTTTCCGAGGTCGGAGTTGATGTTACATGTATAGATATTGATGCTGGAAAGATTGACGGGCTGAAACAGGGAATAATACCAATCTATGAGCCGGGATTAAAAGAGATTGTAGAAAAAAATACTCTGGCAGGAAGACTTCATTTTTCCACCAGTCTTATTGAGTGCCTCCCGGAGACAGATATAATATTTCTTGCAGTAGGGACCCCTCCTTTGGAGGATGGAAGCGCAGATCTTAGCTATATTGTTGAAGTAGCAAAAACGATAGGGAAAAATATCTGTAATTATGTTCTGGTTGTAAACAAAAGCACTGTTCCGGTAGGAACAGCCCGAAGGATAAAGGAGATTATTACGACAGAACTTAAAGAAAGGGGCAGCGATACAGAGTTCGATGTGGCCTCAAATCCTGAATTCCTTAAGGAGGGATCAGCCATTAAGGATTTTATGAGTCCTGACAGGGTTATAGTTGGCACTGATTCAGAGAAGGCAAGAGAATTAATGGATCGTCTTTACAGGCCGTTCATGATGAATAATTACAGGGTAATTCATATGGATATACCCTCGGCAGAGATGACTAAGTATGCATCAAATGCAATGCTGGCTACCCGGATCAGTTTTATGAATGACATTGCAAATCTCTGCAATAAGGTAGGCGCAGATGTTCATCTCGTCAGAAAAGGAATGGGAAGCGATTCCCGGATTGGGAACAAGTTTCTTTATCCGGGTGTGGGATATGGAGGATCCTGCTTCCCTAAGGATGTCAAAGCACTCATTAATACGGCAAAAAGCCATGGTTATCGTATGAGGGTTCTTGAGGCTGTGGAAGAAGTTAACGAAATACAAAAAGGAGTGTTGTTCGAAAAACTTTTATCTCACTATAATAATGACATACGCGGACTGAAGATTGCATTATGGGGCATTTCTTTCAAACCTGAAACTGATGATATCCGCGAGGCTCCCTCTCTCGTAATAATTGATCTTATTAAAAAAGCGGGAGGTATAGTTTCAGTATATGACCCTGTGGCTATGGAAGAACTGCGCAAACAAAGAAATCCTGATGTTATTTACGCTAAAGATATGTACGATGCATGTATCGATGCATCAGCCATAATGCTTGTGACTGAGTGGAAAGAGTTCAGAATTCCTTCATGGCCGGCACTGAAAAGACTCATGAAGGAGCCGGTGATTTGTGATGGCCGAAATATTTATGACAGAGGCGAATTAAGGAATGAAGGATTCATTCACTATTGGATTTAATATTACGGTTCCGGTCCACAGACGGGCTTCTTAGGCAATGGTACTATGATTGACAATAATCTCGACTGTTCATTTATAACATGCAATGAATGCAAAAAAGTAAAGAGAAATCTATAATATGGACGATATGCAGAGCAGAAATGAGATGACAGAAATAAGATATTATGATTGTGGTGAGGTAACCCGCGTTAGTTTTTATATAAATGGGTTTCTGGCTAATCAGAAAAAATATGGTTATAAGTTCATGATTATCAGAGATAAACCATCTTTCTTAAAGCAATCCTCCCTGTTTGAAGAATGGGGCAAATTTGTTTTTGGATTAGGATTTTTTGAATTTAAGAATGGAGATAATAACTTTTTCTTCTGCATCGATCGCAGTGACCATTCTACCAATTTTAAGAATGAAGGGTATATTTTACCAGTACTTGATATAGTAAAATACTATTTCAAGACTAACTACAATGAAGTTGCAATTGACAGCGATCCTGGCATAAAGAAGTTCAGGGAGAAGATTATTCCGATTGGTCCGAGTTTTCCATTACATATTGATAACATGATCAGATTTATGCCCCGGATTCTTCCTGGCAGAAACAATAACTGGTCATTCAAGGAAACAAGGGAAAGGCTTAACCTGATGTTTAGGAATCCAAAGCTGAACTATCTGAGACGTCTCCGTGAAACAGAAACTGACCTGAACGTGTTCTTTGTAATGCCCTATTATCCAATGCATAGAGCATTGAATGAATTTCGTTTTGAAGTAATGAAGGCCCTTAAGGCGACTGTAAAGACAAATGCTATTGTCGGATTTGCTCCAACGCAGAAATTACCGGAGAATCATCAATATTTCGTAAACCAGGTTTATGAGATGCGTGATTATTTTCGTCATTTAGCCAGGTCAAAAGTCGCAATATATGTAAGGGGGCCTCATGATGGCACCTCATCGAAACTGGGGCAACTTTTAGCCCTGGGAAAACCAATAATTGGTCAAACCATTGCCAACAACAAGGAATTATATTATCAGAACCCGTTCTTCAAGGAACAGTTTGCATATGATGATCCGGAAGAGATTGCCCTGCATGTGAACGAGCTGTTGCAGCATCCCGAAATAGCCGCATCCTATGCAAAAGCTAATGCAAACACCTTTGATACGAAATTTTCACCTGAAATAACAGCATCGAAGATTATTGAGAAACTAATAGAGTGATATTCAGATATTTTTTACGATGAAAATATAAGTGCTATAATAAATTAATAATGTGATAATTACTAATCAAGGAGGACTCATATGTTTGGCTTATTGGATCAACTCAAAAAAGTAAAATCTCCGATAAAGATTGGGATTGTAGGCATCGGTTCCATCGGGAGAGGAATGGTGCTTCAATCTGCACTTACCCCCGGTATTGAATGCAGTGCTATTGCCGACATTAATTTGAACAGAGCAATTGAGGTCGCAAAACAGTTTAAATATAACTATACGGTGGTTAACAGTCTTGCTGAAATGAATGAAGCAATTCAGAAAGGACAGCTTGCGGTATGTGAAGACGGAAATTTAATTGCCAGCTGTGAACTGATCAGGGTTTTTATTGAAGCCACCAGCTCAATTGTCGGAGGTGCACTATATGGCGAAAAGGCTCTTGACCATAATCAGCATCTGATAATGATGAACTATGAAGCAGATCTGATGTATGGTAGTTACCTGCTTTCAAAAGCCCGGAAGAATAACCTGGTTTATACGGTAAGTGATGGAGATCAGCCGGCGGTGATTAAACGGATTATTGATGAAGTTGAATTCATGGGATTCAAAATTGTGATGGCGGGAAATATGAAAGGATTTTTGGATCGTCATGTAACCCCTTTCTCCATTAAGGGAGAAGCTGAAAAACGTGATCTCGATCCGAAAATGTGCTCATCTTATTCTGACGGTACAAAACTGTGTGTGGAAATGGCTGTAATGGCAAATGGAATCGGAGGTTATGTGGCAACTCCGGGGATGTACGGTCCGAAAATGGACAGTAT
>CAZTDW010000207.1:0-7200 GCA_964611835.1 uncultured Rikenellaceae bacterium
CAGTTAACGAACTGAAATTGAGGTTTTCCCTCATTCCAGGTCGTAAATTTCAGAACAGCCAGATAATTGCCCGTTGCAAGTAAAAGATCATTTCTTTTATTATTTTCAAACAGGCATATCTTGGAATGGAAATTCATTCTTGATTCATCAATACCATATATATGGACTTTCCCCATGTTTCTGAAGACAGGTTTTCTTTCAGAAATGGGATTAACTCTCTTTAAATAAAAAATCTGCTGTTTGTTTGATCCGGCAATTACCAGTAAACCAGGTATTCCGGATTCATCAGGATACAGAACCGGCCTGGTGTTTGCACCGGTGTAGAAATACCCCTCTTCTTTTCCGATACCCAGAAGAAATGGCTTGCCAGTCTCATCACAAATCTTGCTTTCTGGTTTTGCATAATTGATACCCAGATTTTTCTGGTACTGAATTCCTGCAGGATGTTTGCTGGTGATTTTTGTGTATTTTATGCCCAGGTATGACGGTTTGACACTGCCTGTTGAATTATCTGCGAGCCACCACAGATTTCCAGCTATATCACCTATTATCAAATCCCTGAAACTTTCTGTGGAAGAGGAATAGATCTCCGGATATGTATAATTATAATACTGTGGATCCAGGTATCCCCCAAGATCATTTAGACTTTTAAGGTTAGGATTTTCATAAGGGATATTAAAAGGAAGATTATTCGAAACATCCCGTATTATGTGCTCTTCAGTTATTTCATATTGAGTATCAGGATACTTTCCTTTACCTGGGATAAGATAAAGGAATCCATCCCTGTCAGACGCAATGAGGTCTGGAATACCATCATTGTTCCAGTCAACGGGTTGAAACAGTAATACTCCGGCTTTGCCCATAAAGAGCGGATTTTGGGAAAGGCTCTTATTTGAAAAAGATTCAGAGGGATAATTATACAATCCTTTCCAGATCCGACTAATAAGCAAATCCTGAGAGCTTTTACCTGAAATAGAGACAAGACTCATGTCCATAACCGTTCCAAGTGATACGGGCCCGTTATCCCATCTGAGTTCAGTTACAGGACCGAGTTTCCATGCCGTCGTATCAGCTTTGCAGGCTAAATTAAGAGAGAAGGAATGAAATCCTATAAATACTGAATTAAACAATATGTTCAGCAGAATTGAAGTCATGAAATATGTTTGATAATCAATAGGGTATCGAAAGTTGGTTATTTATTCAGGCTTAATGTGTATTTATAAGCATCATCGGTCCAGATATTGAGTCCTTCACCATGTTCACCCAATCTGAGAGGATAAATCTCAATTTCAGGAGTTTCCCTACAGAACCTTTTACTCATTTGAGTTTTACCTTGATTATAACAGGATTATGATCTGAGCTTGCAAAATCCAGGTGTACGCATTTTACAGAAACGGATTCTATATTGGGTGAAATAAGGAAAAAATCACAAACGCTGGTTGGTGTTGTTGCAAAGTCATAAGCCGCCATTAGAGTCCTGACTGAAGGTACTGTTGGATCATAAATCCATTTCCATTCTGCAGGCATGTAGTTTGGTTCTATTCCAACGAGATTAAAATTCCCGACCTGACCTGTGAAGGCCTTATTACCGGAGAAAGAAGGACGAAAGTCCGGAGGATATTGGTTCCAGTCACCACCGAGTATAAGATAATTGCCCGAACTATATTCATTTAAAGCGAATTCCCTAAGCAATTCCATCTGAGTCTTTCTGATACTGCCTCCCTCATCAAAGGCTTCGTTATGGGTGTTGATCAATACCAGTTCTTTACCATTTTCAATCCTGAACCTGCTGACCATAAAACATCTGTCGAGATAGAAGAGCTGAGTCGGGAAACCGAAATCTCCGGGAAGGGAATATCTTGTTGAAGATACCGGATTGTATTTTGAAAAGGTGGCTATTCCCGAGACAACTTTTCCCATAGGTTTTGTGGGTGGAGCAGGAACGAAAAAAACATCATAATTTTTCGCAAAGTAGGGACTATGGCCGGATAATTTTTCTGACAGTCCCTGATACTGATCGATCCGGTAACTTCTTTTGCTGTCACGGTCAATTTCCTGAAGAAGGATAAAGTTGACTGTGTCATTTTTTACTAAGAAATCGTCGATGCCGGAAATATTTTCAAGGTATTTATCCTTGGGTGTAATTACTTTTATCCCGCCATCCCTGAAAAAATCCATATCCTTATCCAGTCCGGCATAGCCGATATTCCAGGTCAGAAGGCTTAAGGTCAGCGAATCCTTTAATGCAGCAGGATTATCCGGTCGGGCTATTAACTCCTTATCATCGGGTTTGTAGTCTGAGACAATGGCATAAAGAATTAGTCCGATAAAGCCAAGTAACAGGAATGCTATGAAGATCAGGAAGATTTTAAGAATTTTTTTCAGTCTTTTCATTGGTCACCTCCTGGTTTAATATCAAATGTACAACATCACAGAGAGTAAAACAATTTTCTTTTGCGCACGGTAGATATTGTAAATGTAATTAAATTGTCAGATTAATTCTGGTTTGGGTCCCCGTGAAGATCTATATAATCTTGTATGTTCATTAAGGAAAGAGGAAATTAAAAAATGAACTCTGGTCTTTATATTTTCAGCAACAGAGAACACTACCGGAACAATAACAAGAGTCAGCAGCATCGAACTTGTAAGTCCTCCGATCAGTACCCAGGCGATTCCGTTCTTCCATTCTGAGGCTGCCCCGGATGCTAATGCAATTGGCAGTAATCCTATTATCATCGAAAAGGTTGTCATAAGAACCGGACGGAGCCTTATCCGGGTTGCCATTAGAAGGGCTCTGATGGTACGATATCCTTTATTTTTAAGCTGATTTGTAAAATCGACAACAAGTATCGCATTCTTGGCCACAAGTCCTACAAGCATAATCATGCCAAGCAGGGTGAACATGCTCAGATTGTTCCGGGTAAGGGCTAAAGCAAGGATAGCACCTATTACTGCCAGGGGTATGGAAAACAGCACAACAAAAGGATATAAATATGACTGGTATAAAGCTACCATGATCAGATAGACAAGTACTATTGCAGCAAGCAGGGCGAAACCAAGACTGCCAAATGCATCATCCTGGTACTTCATCTCACTGTCATAGCTGACTGAAACACCCTGAGGCAGAGATAATCCGGCTATCTTTTCCTTTATCTCATCAGCAACATCCCCAGATGGACGGCCAAGTACCTGCGACTCTACAGAAACAGATGATATCCTGTCATACCTTTCAAGACTTGTATTTCCTGATCCGATATAAACAGAGGCAAACTGCCCCAGCTTGACGGGAAAACCAGCGGAGTTAATAAATACCAGGTTCGAGACATCTTCAGGGCTGCGCCGGTTGAAGTTATCATATATAATATTAATATCATGTTCATAAATCCCGTCTATGAATTTAACATCAGTATTGCCGCTGAAAGCAGTTGCCATCACCGGTCCAACGGTTGTCAGGGATAATCCGAGGTCTTTCATCTTGTCGTTGTCAATATCAACTACCAGTTCTGATGCTGCCTGTTCAAGAGATGAACTTACATCATTGGTTCCGGGCGTTTCAATTACCAGCTTCCTGATCATAAAGGCATACTTGTGCAATGAATCAGGATCGGATGATTTTATAATAACCTGAATGGGGCTGTCATCCGTTCCACCCATAAAAGGATTCATAAGCACAGTTTTTATCCGGGCACCAGCTATTTTCGCATTTAATTCGTTCTTAATTCTGTTTGCATAAACCTGGGCTGTCATGTCACGGAATTCCTTATCAACAAGTTTGATATTGATTTCCGCCTTAAATGCGCTGCTTTTTTCTCCGCCGGTAAGAAGCCCTGAACTTGATGATCCCACCTTTGAAAAAACTGATTTAATTTCGGGTTTGGAAAGAAGAATGCTTTCTGCTTCAAGAACCTTGAGATTGGTTTCTTTAAGAACTGCATCCTTCTGGAGTTCAATCTGGATAATAAATTCACCTGCATCACCTAGCCCAAAAAATTCAGAACCGACAAAGCCCGCAGGAATCAGGGCAATAGATCCGAAAAACAATGATGTAACTATAAAAAATGTGATTAACTTATGTCTGAATGCCCTGATAAGTATAGTGTGAATAACCCTGGCAAGCGTATCAACCTGAGACTCGAACCATAGAAAAAAGCGGCCGGAGGGCATTTCCTTTTTCAGGTGCTTAAGTTTGCCGAGGCGGGATGTAAGTAACGGAACAACTGTAAAAGCAACCAGCAGGCTGAGAAGTGTTGTTACAACAATTACAAGTGCAAAAGGGCTAAGCAGAGGTGAAATTACACTGCTGGACAATCCAATCGGGAGGAATACCACGACATCGACAAGTGTTATGGCAACTGCCGTAAATCCGATCTCCGATCTTCCATCAAGTGTGGCCTGTACCTTGCCTTTCCCCATCTCCATATGCCTGTAGATGTTCTCAAGCACAACAATTGCATCATCGACCAGTATTCCGATTACAAGTGACATAGCAACAAGTGTGATGATATTCAGTGTATATCCAAGGAGATACATACCGGTAAAAGAAACAACAAGCGATATCGGTATTGCGACCATAACAATAAATGCGTTCCGCAGCCCATGCAGGAATACCAGCATCACAAGAGCTACAAGTATAACGGCATATGAGAGGTCGTGCATCACTGAATCAACGGCCTGTTCGGTAAAGACCGATGAATTGAACGGAACATCAAACTTCAGGCTTACATTTTTATAAGCTGATTCCAGTCTTGACAGTTCGGTTAACACCTCATGACAAACTTCCACCGTATTTGAACCGGATTGTTTTCTGATGCTGAGCCCTATTGAATTCGCCCCGTTGATCCTTGCAATCATATTGGTTTCTTTATCAGTATCGAGGACTTCGGCAATATCTTTTAATCTTACTTTCGCCCCATTCATATCACTTAATACCACAACGTTCTCAATGTCACTGATCTTTTCAAACCGCGCCGATAGTCTTATGACCATTTGGGATTCATCGTTTCTTATTTTGCCGGTCGGGAAATCCATATTCTCCGATTGGACAGCCTGTAAAACCTGTAGTACAGATAGATTATAAGATTCCATTTTCCCGGCATCGAGGTTTACGCGGATCTCCCGTTCATCACCTCCGATGATCTCGATTTCTCCAACTCCCCTGATCTGTACAAGCTCAGGTTGAATGTTGTATTTTACAAGGTCGTAAAATTCTTTGGGCGGCATTGAGGAGGTCACCCCGATGTTCATTACCGGCAAATCATTTATTGAAATTTTGGATACCATCGGATCCAGTGCTGTTTCAGGCAGCTGATATTCTGATGCGTCAATCCTTCGCTGAGCCTCCAGGATAGCATCATCAATATTTGTGCGCAGTTTCAAGGTTATTACTATTATTGAGGCACCTTCATTTGAAAATGAACGGATGTTGTCAATACCTTCAACTGAAGTTATTGCATCCTCAAGCTTTTTTGTAATGCTGTTCTCCACTTCGGAAGGTGACGCACCGGGATATACGGTGACAACCGTAAATACCGGTGACGCGAAATTTGGTGCAAGTTCATAATTAAGGTTCTTGTAGCTGGCAAGTCCCATGAATATAAGTACAGTAAAGACCACCACTACAAGAGTGGGTCGGTTGACTGCTATCTTAGTAACATTCATTGTTTTGATATTTAGCGGATTATTGATACTTTTGAACCGTTTACAAGGTTTATCTGACCGGAAACGACGAGTACATCTCCTTCCTTTAAACCCGTTTTAATGATAACATATCTGCCATTGAGAGTGGCAGCTTCAACTTTTTTCAAAATAACAGAATCAGCGTTGACAACAAAGACTTCAGGATCCTGGATGCTGCCTGCTATTGCTCTCCGGGGTATCACAAGTTGCTTTTTGTCCGATTCCAATGTGAAGGTTCCGGTACCAAACATGCCGGGCCGGATTGTGTTGGCCGGATTGTTAAACACTTCGATTTCTGTTGCATACCGTTTTGAGAGGTCAGCTCTCGTCTCAATGGCACTAACTTTCCCATGATAATCAACTCCTGTAAAAGGTCCGGCTGTAACCTTTACATGCATGCCCCTGAATATCTGTATAATCTGCTCATCGGTCAGCTTCAGGACTAACTTGACCCTGTCGGTTTCGACTATATCAAATAAAGGTGTCCCCGGAAAAAGAAAACTGCCTTTTTCGATGTGCTTTTTCGTTACAAATCCGTTGAACGGAGCTGTGAAAAACGAGTTCTGATATTGTGTTTTAGCTGTGATGAAAGCTGAACGAGCAATAAGGTAATTCTGTCTTGCTGATTCTGATTGCTGAATTGTTACAGCGTCGTCCTTTGATAGTTCCTCAAACCGGTGCAAATCTTTTTCAGCCTTGAGAAGGCCGTATTCGGCCAGTTCAACCTGTGATTTAAGAGCATTATTATCAGTAAATCCCAGGATCTGCCCAGCTTTTACGTAATCTCCGGTCTCTGCATTGACTTCCAGAACCCGGCCCTGCGTTTCCGAAATTACAGATATCTCCCTGAAAGATTGAAAAGTGCCGTTCTCTACGAATTGGTCAGATACCTCTCTTGACTTTACAGTATCGGTTATGACAGGAACAGTTAAGTTCACTCCCGATACCATCTGTAGCTGCTCACTGAAATAGCGTTTATTTGAAATGAGCCTTACTGTCCCTGAAATCAATAAGATTGTGATTAAAGAGATGCTGATCATGATCCTTTTTCTTTTCATGGTATTGTTATTTTGGTGGTTTCAGAATTCCAATAATTCGCCTTTTGCTTTTCTGAGATCCAATTCAGCGTTTTTGAGCTGAAGCAAGGCACTTAAAAAAGACAACCTGGCCTCGGTAAGATTATCTTCGGCGAGAATCAGGTCGGAGAGAGGAACAATCTGCCTGGTATATCCCAGCATGTTAATATTATATACTTCTCTGGCAGTTCTGATGTTTTCTTCCTGTCGTGAAATAATATTAATGCAGTTCTTATATAGAGACAGGGCATCGGAATACTCCTTTGAAAGATGCTTTTTTGTATTGTCAAGGGTATTGCGTAATTGTAATAGTTCAGTCTCAAAATGTACTGCGCGCGACCGTTTTTCAAATCCGTTAAATATCGGAATGTTAAGACTCAGTCCGATCAACCCGACTTTATAGAACTTATCTTCTCCAGTTTTCAGGAAGTCAAACTGGTCGCGCTGG
>CAZTDW010000208.1:0-7187 GCA_964611835.1 uncultured Rikenellaceae bacterium
GTTAAATTAATCCCTGGCTTAATTGTATAAGAGTCGGATAGGAATAAAGAATTCTCAATTCCATCTTCCTTTCCCAGATACACTTTGTCAAGCAATGAGGCTTCACCGTAAGGAACTACAGTGCCCCTGTCAAGCTTATAAAGGATGAAAGAGCCACCATATTCCAAATAGTTTCTATTTAACATTTGTCTGAAACTTGTACTGATTTCATAATGCTTTAGCTCATATGAATGAGTAAAAGACGAAGATTTCTCCTGTTTATCAATGGTTGAAAAAGCATAATCCGACCCTGCCAGAGAAATCTCTCCCCGTAAAGAATTAGAGAAGTTATGATCAATTATCAGTGAAGCACCTGTATTCGAATAACTGTAATTGGAAAGATCAGAAAGACTAAAGTTATCACTGCTGCGATATCCGAAGATTGCAATTTGCGTTTTCTTAAAATCCCAGTTTAATCCACCGGCGAAATCTTTAAAATCTGCATTGCTTTTATTTATAATAGTGTCTTTAAGCCTTGACAAAATCCAGTCAGAATATGATGAACGAATGCTGAAAATAAAGGAAGCTGTGTCTTTCCTAACAGGGCCTTCAAAAACAGCATTAGCTGTTATCGGACTAATACCGCCATGGATTGTAAACCGTTTCCTGTTTCCCTGACGTGTTGTAATGTTAAAGACAGATGCAAGCCTTCCGCCATATTGAGCAGGGATATGTCCTTTGTAAATGGAAAAATCCTTGATGATATCCGAATTAAATGCACTGAAGAACCCAAATAAATGCGAGGTGTTGTATACGGGGATCCTGTTTATATAAAATGCATTCTGATCCGATCCGCTGCCACGTACATTCAGGCCGGCTCCCCCCTCCCCCGAACTTATGATCCCGGGAAGTGTAACAGAAACCTTCAGAACATCGCGCTCTCCTAGCATAGCTGGCATTCTTTTTATCTCTTTGACCGGTATCTGGTCAAATCCCGGATCTTTTTTGCGGATATTGGCCTGGAGTTCTCCGCTAATTTCAACTTCCTGCAGCTGAACAGCTTTCTTTTTCATCCGGATCACGAAATTTCCTCCTGAAAGTATCTCAAGAAGACATTTCTCCTTGGCATAACCCAGGTACTCAATTCTGGCATTATATTTTCCCGGAGTCAGAACCAACGTAAAAAATCCCTTCAAATCCGTAACAGTACCTGTTTTTGTTTCATCTATATAAACCGTGACAAATGCCAGGGGTTCCCCTGTCTCATCGTCCAGCACCCTGCCCATTATTTCCGCATGGCCAATGCCGGAATAAGAACCTGCTTTTCCAACTGTAATAACCGGCATCTGACCAGGTTTCCGGCCAGATATATATCGTTCTTCACTTTCAGTCATTTGAACACCCTCTGTTTGCGTGGTTTCAATGCTGATCCCATCCTTTTGTTCATAAGGTGGCAGCTCCTCCAAAAGTTTTGTTCCCGGGAGTACCACCAGGTCTTCGTGCCAGCATGAAACTTCAAGACCTGTTCCATCCATTACCTGCCTGAAAGCCTGCAATACGGCAATGCTGTCCTCAGAAAGAGTAATTTTCAGATCTTTTGTCCATTCCTCATGATAGTAAATTTTCAGACCGGTTTGTTTTTCTACAGTATCGCAAAAAGCCGGAAATGAAATATCCCTGAAATGCGCCGATATTAAATCCCTCGATTCCTGCGCCACTAAAAAAGGTCCGAAATGAAACACCAATAATATGCAGATAAGTCTTGACTTCATCCTTCATAAAGTGAATTACAATAGTTTATCACTTTAGTCATTACCCTGTCATTTGCCTTTTTGACATTCACATTATTTTCCCGAAGATATCTTTTTACTTTATCCCTTCTTTCAGTACCAAATAGGATACAAAAGCTTTTGTTATTCCAATACTCTTTAATCTGGCAGTCTATTGACAGGTTCATCTCTTTTATTAGAGAAGAAAAGACATGATTCTTAGCTCCGTGGAAGTTGTCCAGACTTAATCTTTTCTCCCAAAAATAAATAATACGGATGCTGCCGGTGCCAATTACCTGGGAAATTCTTTTTAAAGTATCCTGAACCTCGATCAACTCAAAATTCAAATCCCTGAAGCTGAATTTTTCGAGCCAGGCTTCTGAGATCATCAAAAGCCTGTAAACACTTTCTTTATCTATATATTTTAATACCAGCTTTTGATTAAATACATCGTAGTTAAGGAGAAGATTTGAGAAAGTAACTCCTCTTATTGTCACCGATCCTGTTTCAAACTGCGGGCTATGGAAATACTGACTACCTCCGGTATTCTGAGGAAGGAAAAATGTATATAGTTTCCCATTATATAACAAGGGATCTGTTCCAAAGATTTCATCTGAAATTTTAGTATTCCGCTGGCCGTACAGCTGAAAAGCAATAGACAGATATAATCCTGATAATAAAATCCTTAACGATAAAATCCCGCTTTTATACATTTTAAAGTTAATACGGACAGTTAAATCTCCAGGGAGCTTTCTGAAAATTTTGCTGACAGAAAAGTGAATTTTACAAATCTACAAAAATCACAGTTTCAGTTATGTTTACCGGTATCATAAAAATCCTTAAAAAGAGAGAGGCTGTCTTGCTACTGACAGCCTCTCAATGTCATTAAATTAAACTGATTATTAATCAGATCAGAATTTGTCCCAGAATATTTTTGTTGAAATCAGGTCTCCTCCGATTGCTGAGGCAGCGCTTGTATAATTTGCCTTATTCAGGGTCTGCTCATTTATCGGGTAAGGAAATCTTACCGGGATGTCATCATATCCTGTAATCAGGGAACCAACATTAAATATCGGATAATCCATCCTTCTCCAGGTTGTATATCCCTCAAGGCCACGGCCATACAGAGCTATCCATGCCTGCGTGCCAATCTTTTGCTGCCAGGTACCTGTAGCGGTTGCATAAGCTACGGAAGGCTGTGCAAGATAAGTAGTTGCATCGGCTTCGGTACCGCCCCAGAATTCAATTGAAGCTGTAATAGCATCATTATATACATCCTCAACTGCTGCTCCAACGCTTAATCCTCTGGCTGCAGCCTCGGCTTTATAGAAAAGCACCTCATCATAGGTAAGCAGGATCCCGGGGAAATCAGGTGCAGAGATTGTTGAGGGGATATGTGAATAAAGGCTGAAAGGACTTTCGTATCCGTATGGACCGCCTTTGTAAACTCCTTCAAACAGGGTGAAGTACAATGGTCTCCTGGGATCTGAAAGAGTATTCATGATATCGACGATCGTATTTGCGGGAACGAAATCATTTCGGCCGCTCTGTATCACATCCTCATATATCGGATTTGTATGAGTTGCCGTCATGAACGGGAAAAGTGCATTTTCGTCGTTGGACTCGAAAACACCACCACTGATAGCAGATTCTACTGTTGTTTTTGAAAGTGTTGCATCAGCATCGGCAATCGTAATACCAAGCTTAAGCTTTAAGGAATTAGCAAATTTTTTCCACAAAGCAACATCTCCACCATATACCAGATCAGCTGATCCGAAACTTCCCTGTGAATCATCAAGATCTGTCAGAGCTTTGTTAACTCTGTTTATAAGATCCTGATAAATGGTGGCAGCATCATCATATGTCGGCGAGATGTTTTCTATATCAAGTGCATCAGTATAAGGGACATTGCCAAAAACATCAACCAGGTTCTGATAAGAATATACAACCATCAGATCAATTATTGCCAGTCTGTTTTTCTTCTCGATTTCCCCTACTGAACTGGTGGGGGTTGTTGCTTCTATCAATAGAGCAGCCTCCTGAAAATCCCTTAAGAATCCGAGATAATAAGCACTGAAAACATTGTCCGGTATCGATCTGTTTGTCAGATCATAGTTTGCCTCGTCAATATAGGTACATTCTGTCCAATACTGAGCCATCAGTTTGAATATGTTAATATTAACATTTGTACTCATCAGCTGACGTGCCAGAAGACGCTGAGCATTACTGAATAAAGATTCACCTTCTACAATAGCGGGATTCTTGATGTCAGTATTGAATTCCTCAAATTTATCAGTACAGGCACTAAAAGATGCCACCAGCACCAATAAAATCAAATATTTCTTTTTCATTATTTTCATTATTAGAATTGTAACTTAAGACTGAAACCAATATTGCGGGTGGTTGGCATAACACCACTCTGCCATCCCTGTATATTTCCTGAGCTCTGACCTGCTTCCGGATCAGCATAAGGAAGATTCTTATGAATTATCCAAAGGTTTGATCCAACCAGGCTTACAGAAAGGCCCTGAATAAATGAATCAGCCAGCAATGTCCTTGGAAGATTATATGTGAGTGAAGCTTCACGAAGCTTTACATAAGATGCATCATAAATAAAACCGGCATTGGGATTTCTTGCATACCCGAACAACCGATAATTACCACCTTCCACGCGACGCAGATTCTTTGCACCATCAGCTGTAACACCGTCAAGAACCACACCACCGCTCTGGGGATTACCTCCGGTAGCTGCATTTGCACCGACAGGGTCCCTTACAGGATTTCCAAGATCGTTTATAAAATCAGTCTCGGGATAAAGTCCGGTTGCAAGTCCATACCACATGTCAAGAGAGAAAATGTCTCCACCATGCTGAATGTCGACAAGGAAGCTTAAATTCAGATTCTTGTAAGTAAAACTGTTAAAAACACCTCCGGTCCAGTCAGGATTAATGTTACCTAAGATATTGTCCGAAGTTGTTGATATCTGGTAGTAACCTGTCGATTGAATTACACGCTGACCGTTAAGGTAAACATAATCTGTTCCCTGAATAGTGCCATAAGGTTCACCGACCCTGGCATTAATTGTTATACCTCCCTGAAGAGAGCCAAGCTGAAGATTTGTGATACCTTCTTTGAGCTCGACAACCTCATTTATGTTCTTAGCCCAGTTTAAAGTAATATCCCACTGAAAATCTGAAGCTTTTACAGGAGTAAGCATGAGCCTTGCTTCAATTCCCTTGTTTTGAATTTCTCCTGCATTGACAAATTTAGAGCTGTATCCTGTGGAGTAAGAAACAGAAACAGGTAATATCTGATTAATGGTATTTGATTTATAAAAAGCAAGATCAAGACCTACCCTGCTCTGAAACATTGATAACTCCAATCCTGCTTCAATACTTTTGGTTCTCTCCGGCTTAAGGTCAGAGTTATTTTTTCTTGCCCCAACGGTAACCATCGGAACTCCGTTCAAAGGAGCAACCGGGGTATAAGTATCAGTTATGCTTGCCCATGGAGCATCATTACCAACTTCAGCATAGTTTAACCTGAGTTTCCCGAGCTGGAGCCAGTTTTGCTGCAGAAGTTCTGAGAACAGGAAGCTTCCTGAAACAGAAGGATAGGTATAGGTCCAGTTGCCCTTGGGCAAAGTGGATGACTGGTCAATCCTGTAGGTAGCATCGAGGTACAACATATTATCATATCCAAAAGAAACACTACCGAAGTAACCATTTAATCCGATTCTTCTGTAGGATTCAGTAGGTATCTGCATCGGGTCAACACTGTTACTCAGGGCATATACGTCCGGTACACTCAATCCACCGGCGGTAGCTTCAAATATCCTGTCATCCTGTGTCCTGCGGAAGTTGGTTCCAAGTACACCATTAAAATTAAGCTTGGAGGTAATATCCTTTTTAAAGTTTGCCATCAGGTCGTAATTTGTCTCAATATAGTTTCTGGAAAACCTTGAATAACCTGAGGTCACATCCTGACGGGCTGGTCCCATTTCCCCGGCAAATCTTGAATAGCCTGAAGTAACATCAGGACGTTCGGGTCCCATTTCTCCGGCAACTGAGCCAACTGCTTTTCTTTCTTCCTGCAGTTCCGAATACGTATCAACCGATATGCGTCCCATAAAACTTAGCCAGTCTGTTGCTTTCCAATCGGTTTGAAGATATCCTATCAGGCGGTTTCTTTCATCTTGTTCAAAGTTCTTATAACGCACCCAGTATGGACTGTCCCAATATAATGGATAAGGATCATCATAATATGTCCTATTCCACGTAACATTCTGTGATCTTCCTGTCTTTTCAAACAGATCCTTAAGAAGGAGCATGTCAACGTTTGTCTGGTACCACTGACGGAAGGAGCTCATGATATTATCACTGTAGCCTGTTGAATTACGACCCTTGCCGGCAGTATTTGTATAATTTGCCGAAGCAGATACCTTAAGGTTTTTAAGCATATTATAAGATCCGTTGAAAGCTACGTTGTTCTTTTTTAACGATCCGTTTGGCATTATGCTTTTCTGATCCATATTTGTGTATCCAAGCCTGAAAGCAGCCACATCGCTACCACCAGTAATATCAACACTATTTGTATATGTCACTCCTTTATTAAAGAATTTTATCGGCCCGTTCGGAGAATTTACCCAGGGAGTTTTCTTCCCGAAGTTAGGTGATTCAGGAACAAATGCATCCCACTGATAGACCATCAGGCTCGGATCAAATTTTTCTCCCATCGATGCATCCTCATAGAAAGGAACAACAAGATCATCAATACCATCACCGTCAGCATCAAATTCCTCAAGCCCGGGATGTGATCCGCCACTGTAATAGGGGCCGTAACCTCCTCCATAGTTTGTCTGATATTCCGGGAAGGTGCTTTTATCAACGGTACTTACCGTTACATTCGAATTGATCGTTACACCCAGACCTTTCCCTGCCCTTGCAGAACCTTTCTTGGTGGTTATCATAATTACACCGTTTGCTGCCCTTGAACCATAAAGGGCTGAAGCGGCAGCGCCCTTCAGAACATCGATCGATTCAATATCATTTGCATTCAGGTCGGCAGCAGCGTTGCCATAGTCATAACCTGCCCTGCCTGTTAACTGACCTGAATTATTGGTATTTGAGTTATCAATCGGAATACCATCCACCACAAAAAGAGCCTGGTTGTTGCCGGTGAGTGATTTGGATCCCCTTATAATGACATTTGTGGATCCACCCATGTTGTTGTTCGCTTTTATATTTATACCGGCTACTTTACCTGACAGGGCATTCACGAAGTTATCTGTCTTGATTGTATTGATAGCCTCATTACCAACCTGTTGGGTTGCATATCCCAGTGATTTCTTTTCTCGCGAAATACCAAGGGCTGTAACAACAACCTCATCCAACCCGACAAGGGAGGATTCAAGAACACCATTTATTACTGCACGTCCTC
>CAZTDW010000209.1:0-7166 GCA_964611835.1 uncultured Rikenellaceae bacterium
CCAGTTGCTGCTTTACGATTTTGGCAATGTATTTACCCAGGATATCGAATTCAAGGTTAACTACCGTGCCTTTTCTGATCTGGTGGAAGTTCGTGACCTCGTAAGTGAACGGGATAATGGCAACCTGGAATGATCTGGGCTTTGAATTGACAACCGTAAGGCTCACCCCGTTGACTGAGACGGATCCCTTTTCAACTGTAATATAATCATCCTGAAGTGGTTCATATTCAAATGTGTAATACCAGCTGCCCCCGGCTTCGGTCACCTCTGCGCAGACTGCGGTCTGATCGATATGGCCCTGTACCATGTGTCCGTCGAGGCGGCCGTCGAGTTTTGTGCTTCTTTCGAGGTTTACCTTGTCTCCCGGTTTAAGCAATCCAAGGTTCGTTTTTTCGAGAGTCTCCCTGATCGCAGTCACCGTATAAGTGTCTTCGTGTATTTTTACTACCGTGAGGCAGACCCCGTTATGAGAAATGCTCTGATCTATTTTCAGCTCGCCGGTGAATGAGCATTTCATGGTCAAATGGAGATTATCATTCTCTTTTTCCAGTCTTACAACCGGAGCTGCTTCTTCAACTATTCCCGAAAACATATTCTTATGTATTTATTTCTGCAAACCTACTTAATTTTTAGCTGACGTAAATCATAAGAATTTAAAGTGAGCTAAAGTTTGGAGTACTTAAAGTTAAAAAATCATTCGCCCCGTCTCCCCGTCGCCCCCTCGCTCCCTCGCTTTGTCGCTCAATCGCTCAGTCCCTTAGTCACTCAGTCTCTTCGTCCCTTCGTCGTTCTTCTCCCTTCGCCCTGCGCCCTGTGCCCTGTGCCTTTCATCACCGGCATCCCGTCTTTCTTCCAGGCAACAATTCCGCCTTCAAGATTGAATAGTCTTCTGAATCCCTTGTCAAACAGCATCCCGGCAGCCTTACGGCTTCTGAAATCGGTCGTGCAATACAGAAAGATAGAGTAATGCTTTTTCAGGGTGTCGGCAGCTCTCATTATGTTTCCTGATGATGGTATATTGACTGCTTCCCTGATCCGCCTGCCCCTGAATTCAAATGGTTCGCGCACATCAATGAGAATTGCCGAATCTGCCCTCAGGTACTGGAGGTGAAAATCATATGGTTCAAGCGAGATATATCTGGCGGTATCAGGTGCCTGTGCTTCCAGTTGAATAACACAGCAGATTGATAATAAGAGCGCTATTATTGTGATTTTCATTGTCCGGCCCGGTAAAGCCTGCAAATTAAGCAAATTTACAATGCTGTTTTATAGCCTTTTTACTATCTTTGTCCGATTTTTTTAATCAGCCCTTTTCCCTTAGCCGGGTAACTGTGGCGGAAGCGAAAATCAGGCATATTGTCCCTGACCTGCCGGACTTGTTTTGCCGGCTCTGGTTTTGGGGTTAAAGCCTGCAGAATAACCAGTTCAATTAAAATTATCTGATCCAATGGGGAAACGTTTTCCTGAATATAAAACCCTTGATCTTGCCCAGGTTAACAGAGACATACTTAAGATATGGGATGAAAATGACACTTTTCACAGGAGTGTCCGTGAAGTGAACGGGAAGGGTGAATTTGTCTTTTATGAAGGTCCTCCTTCTGCAAACGGGATGCCCGGGATACACCATGTGTTGTCGCGCACCATCAAGGATGCGGTATGCCGGTACAAGACACAATGCGGATATGAGGTGAAGCGCAAGGCGGGATGGGATACCCACGGACTGCCTGTGGAACTGGGTGTTGAAAAAGCACTTGGAATAACAAAGGAAGATATAGGGACCAGGATCTCGATAGAGGAATACAACAAAGCCTGCCGCATCGATGTGATGAAGTACACCGACAGCTGGGAGGAGCTTACCCGGATAATGGGATACTGGATAAATATGGATCATCCCTACATCACCTATGACAACCGTTATATTGAAACACTGTGGTGGCTTCTGAAGCAGCTTTATTCAAAGGGATACCTTTATCAGGGATATACGATCCAGCCTTTTTCACCCGCAGCAGGCACCGGACTCAGTTCTCACGAGCTTAATCTGCCGGGATGTTACAAGGATGTAAAGGATACGACATGCATTGCCCAGTTTAAGCTTATCAGGGATGAGCATTCAGAGTTCCTTTACAGGAACACTGACACCCCGGATGTATACATAATGGCATGGACAACCACTCCATGGACCCTTCCCTCAAATACTGCACTGGCTGTAGGCAGGGATATAAAATATGTGAAGGTGCGCACTTTCAACCCCTACAACTCAGAACCTATCACTGTTGTTTTGGCGGGAGATCTGCTGTACACAATATTCCCCGAAGCGAATGCTACCCTTGAAATAGCAGAATTTAAAGCTGGTGATAAAAAGATCCCCTTTAAAGTAATCGACGAGTTTTCCGGAAGCAGAATGGCAGGGATCAGCTATGAGCAGCTTATTGACTGGGTACGACCGGATCCGGGAGCATTCAGGGTCATCCTGGGTGATTTTGTTACAACTGAAGACGGAACAGGAATAGTTCATATAGCCCCCACATTCGGAGCCGACGACTACCGTGCAGGGAAAGAAAACGGGATCCCTCCGATGGTTGTAAGGAGAAAAGACGGAACCATCGGGCCGCTTGTTGACAAGCGTGGTTTTATGGTCCCAATCGCCGACCTGGATATCCAGTTTGTCAGGGAAAGGGTTAATCCCTTATCATACAAGGGTTTTGAAGGCAGGCCGGTCAAGAATGAATATGACCCGGCGCTGTCTGCTGATGCCGATACCCTCGATGTTGATATTGCAGTGATGCTCAAGCAACAGGGAAAAGTATTCAGGATTGAGAAGCAGGTACACAGTTATCCCCACTGCTGGAGGACCGACAAGCCCGTGCTTTATTATCCCCTGGATGCCTGGTTTATCAGGACAACAGCTTTCAGGGATAGAATGATTGAGCTGAACAATACAATAAACTGGAAACCGGTTTCAACCGGTACAGGCAGGTTTGGTAAATGGCTTGAAAATCTTGTGGACTGGAACCTGTCGCGGTCTAGATTCTGGGGAACACCCTTGCCCATATGGGTTACGGAAGACAGGAAAGAGGAAAAATGCATAGGTTCGGCGGCTGAGCTCAGACAGGAAATTGAAGAGTCGATCAGGGCCGGTTTTATGGAAAATAATCCGTTGGGACATTTTGCTGAAGGAGATTACAGTTCTGTGAACTATGAAAAGTTTGACCTTCACCGGCCTTTCGTTGATGAAATCGTTCTGGTAAGCCCATCCGGAAGGAAAATGTTCCGCGAGCCCGATCTTATAGATGTATGGTTCGATTCAGGCGCCATGCCTTATGCACAGGCACACTACCCGTTTGAGAACAAGCAGAATTTCAGCGACATGTTTCCGGCTGATTTTATTGCTGAAGGAGTTGACCAGACAAGGGGATGGTTCTTTACCCTTCATGCAATAGCAAGCATGATTTCAGATTCCGTTTCATTCAAAAACATAATATCCAACGGCCTGATACTCGATAAAAGCGGTAACAAGATGTCGAAAAGGCTCGGGAATGCGGTCGATCCGTTCACCACCATTGAAGAATACGGTTCCGATCCGCTGAGATGGTATATGCTTACAAATGCACAGCCCTGGGACAATCTCAAATTTGATATTGAAGGTGTTGATGAAGTCAGACGCAAATTTTTCGGAACACTTTACAATACATATTCGTTTTTTGCATTGTATTCCAATATTGACAATTTCAGATATTCGGAAGAAGAAATTCCTGTAAATGAAAGACCTGAAATTGATCGTTGGATAATGTCGCTTCTTAATTCACTTATAAGGGAAGTCGGGAAATGCTATGATGATTACGATCTGACCCGTGCAGGCCGTGCAATCCAGGATTTTGTGACGGAAAACCTGAGCAACTGGTATGTAAGGCTCAACCGCAAACGCTTCTGGGGAGGAGAATACGACAAGGATAAGCTTGCAGCTTACCAGACACTCTATAAATGCCTGGAGACGGTAAGCAAGCTTGCCGCACCCATCGCGCCATTCTACATGGACCGCCTGTTTATCGACCTTAACCGTACTACCGGACATTTCAGGGAAGATTCAGTGCATCTGACCATTTTCCCTGAATTTGATCAGACCCTTATTGACGGGGACCTGGAGGAAAGGATGGAGATAGCACAGAAGATATCATCAATGATCCTTGGACTAAGACGTAAGGTTAATATCAAGGTCCGTCAGCCTCTGGCCCGGATCATGATCCCGGTTACTGATAAGGGATTCCGCAGGAAATTTGAGGCGGTCAGGGATCTTATTCTTGCTGAAGTAAATGTTAAGAGTGTTGAGTATATAGACGATACTTCATCCATCCTTATAAAGAAAGTAAAACCCGATTTCAAACAGCTTGGCCCCAGATATGGCAGGCTTATGAAAGATTTAAGCAAGGTCATTTCAGAACTTACACAGCAGGAGATTACTGCTTTCGAGAAAAGTGGAAAATTCACGGTCGAAATCAATGGCCATAAGGTGGAGCTTACCACGGGCGATGTGGAAATCATTTCAGAAGATATTCCGGGCTGGCAGGTGGCAAATGATGGAAAGCTGACTGTTGCCCTTGACATTTCGGTAACAGACGAATTAAGGTATGAAGGAATAGCCAGGGAGTTTGTTAACAGGATTCAGAATTTCAGAAAAGAGAGCGGTTTTGATGTGACCGATAAGATTACCGTTCTGATTGAAGACCATGATCTTATAAGAGAGGCAATAAACCGCCATTCTGCATATATAGGCTCACAGACGCTTGCCACAAGGGTTGAGGTTGTCGGGAAATTTTCAGATGGCAATCTGAGGGAAATAGAAATAGATGACGTTCCGATAAGAATTGCGGTATCGCGAAATCAATAATATATCTATGAAAAGAGTCCTTGTAACCGGAGGTGCGGGATTCATCGGATCCCATCTTTGCGAAAGGCTTCTTGAGCTTGGCAATGAGGTCATCTGTGTTGACAATTATTTCACCGGATCGAAGATGAACATAATTCATCTTTTTGACAATCATTATTTTGAAGTTATCCGGCATGATATTACAATGCCGGTTTACATCGAGACGGATGAGATATACAATCTGGCTTGTCCGGCATCGCCCGTTCAATATCAGTACAATGGCATAAAGACCATAAAGACGTCAGTTATGGGGGCTATAAATACCCTTGGGCTTGCAAAACGGACGAGGTCGAAGATACTGCTTGCTTCCACGAGCGAGATCTATGGTGATCCCGCAGTTCATCCCCAGCCGGAAACCTACCGGGGCAATGTAAATACGCTTGGCCCGAGAGCCTGCTATGATGAAGGGAAACGTTGTGCAGAAACCCTTTTCATGAACTACCACACCCAGAATAATGTAAGGATAAAGATCGCAAGGATATTCAATACTTATGGCCCGAGAATGAGTGAAAATGACGGCAGGGTCATTTCGAATTTTATTGTACAGGCCCTCCGGGGAGAGGATATTACTATTTTCGGCGACGGATCCCAGACCCGAAGTTTTCAGTATGTGGACGACCTTATAGAAGGATTGATGAAGCTTATGGAGACATCCGATCAATATACCGGTCCGGTTAATCTGGGTAATCCTGTCGAGATATCAATAGGAGAGCTGGCGGAAAAGATTATTCTTCTGACAGGGTCAGCCTCAAAACTTGTGTTTTACCCCTTGCCTCAGGATGATCCCCTGCGCAGGATGCCTGATATATCTCTTGCAGAAAGGGATCTTGACTGGCATCCCCGTGTGGAACTGGAGGAGGGTTTAAAAAGGACCATTGATTATTTCAGGAAGAACCTTTTAAAAGCATGTTGATCCGCGATCATGGGTCACGATAAAAATTAAAAAACCGCCTTGTTTCTTAGGCGGTTTTTAAATATTCTTTATTGTGCCCGGGTACCCGTTCAGCAAACTATTTCTGCTTCATTTTAGCATCTATGCACAATGTGGCATGGGGGACAGCTCTGAGTCTCTCCTTTGAAATAAGCTTTCCTGTCTCGCGGCAGATCCCATAGGTTTTGTTTTCAATCCTGACCAGCGCAGCCTGCAGGTGCTGTATAAATTTCTGCTGTCTCTGGGCAAGCCTTCCGGCCTCTTCTTTCGATAAGGTCGTGGCTCCTTCTTCAAGTACCTTGAAAGTGGGTGAAGTGTCCATGGTGTCATTACTCTCTTCGTGAGTAATGCTGGATTTAAGTATCTCATAATCCCTTTTGGCCTTATCCAGCTTGTCGAGAATAATCTGCCTGAATTCGTCAAGCTCCTCATCCGAATATCGTGTCTTTTCAGCCATGGCTATTAGTGTTTTGTTTATGCCGCAAAGGTAGCTTTTTTTGTTTAATAAAAAAACTATCAGTACTGTAAAACAGGGACTTATTTTTGAGTGCTGCCAGAGCTAAAAATGTGTGATAATAACTAAACAAAAAAGTATCTTTGACGGATTATACACCTATTGGAGGATGAAATCAGAAAGCTACAGCAGGAACTCATTAACAAAACTTGTCAGAAAAACTCCGGAACCCCGCTGGTACGCAGTTTATACAAATCCAAGAGCTGAGAAGCAGGTCAGGGACAGGCTTATTGAAGCGGAGATTGAAGTTTTTCTACCCCTTCAGAAAACCTTCAGGATATGGAGCGACCGGAAGAAGCTTATTGAAAAACCATTGTTGTCGTCTTATGTTTTTGTAAGGGTCACTCCGGTAATGTTCCCGAAAGTTTACCAGACTCAGGGCATCGTGAGGTTTGTTACATTTGAAGGCCAGCCTGCTTCCATACCGCAAAAACAGATTGATAATCTCAGGCTTCTTATAAACAGCGATGCTGAAATTGAAGTTTCATCTGAAAAGTTCGAGCAGGGCGACAATGTGGAAGTAATCAGGGGCGCTCTTGTGGGGCTTACGGGAGAACTGATCAAAATAGGAGCTCATAAGAGAGTGGTGATCAGGATAGACCGGCTTGACCAGAATCTCATATTAAAAATTCCAACAGCTTTCCTGAGGAAAACTAAGAAGAGTGAATAAGAATGGGGTATCTGGCTGAGAGTCTCCCGACACCTCCCGATCTTTAAGCGGCCTGGAGAAAACCGGTCATTTTTTATACTTTTCGTAGGTAATTTTCAATCCTTCGTCGAGCGTGATCCGGTGGTTA
>CAZTDW010000210.1:0-7118 GCA_964611835.1 uncultured Rikenellaceae bacterium
TACATAGACACCTACATCATAAATGTGGCAGTGATATGGTTTATGACCCTGATAATTTACCTTATACTATACTTCAGGCTGCTGAACAAGCTTCTGATTTCGGCGGAATCGCTTTTCAGGAAAAAACTTAAAGGATCAGACAGGGAAGTGTTATAAAAAAAGGCTGTAAGGAAAACAGCCTCTTGAATCCTTAGGGGAAAAACCGAGTAAGAGAATATTGTCTTGTGGCTTACGCCTCAATTTCCATCATTTTGAAGGGGACGCGAATAATTGATTCATAATCTTCGCCGGCTTCAAGCATATCTTCATCATCCTCCTCATAATACCAGTTTACCTCGACATCATTTTGTGCCTTGTGTATGGATTCCAGTTTCTTGAAGACGTCGAGTATGCACTTTGAAGAACTTGTATTGAAATATTCAAGCTTTATCTTTACAACCGTTCTGTCAAGGGGAGCTTCCTTATACAAGTCGAGCCACTCCAACAGAGGCTTATAGAAATCAACTGAGTTTTCAGGGATTGACCGGCCGGAAATCTCAAACACTCCTTCTGAAGGATCAAATTTTATTGATGGAGTCTTTGGTGTTCCTTCAATAACTATTGGTTTCATCATTATAGGTATTTATGTTCTAATTATCTTCTTTAACAAGTGTGTTCATGCAGAAAAGCGAGTATATGTCATCATACTCTTTAAAAGCATATTCAAGCTTATTGCCTGTTTTCCTGGCAATATCAACCAGTCCGAGTCCTCCTCCACCTTTTGACGATATCCTCTGATGGTTCAGTATGAACTTGTAGAGTTCAGATATCTCCTTGTGAGAGGACCTGTTAATGAGCTTTATTTTTTCCTCCAGCTGCGGCACATTATCGTTCAGGATGAAATTACCTGTAAATATCCTGTATCCTTCATCAGTCCTGTTAATTGCCAGCATTCCGAATCTTTCGTATTTCCGGTCATGAAAATCAGGAGGTGTTTTTTCAAAATGATGGTACAGGTTCTGCAGACTCTCCACAAGCACATTATAAACTCTTTTTCTCAGTCGTGAGGGTTCTTTGTCCTTTATCATTTTTCCCTCAACCGTATCCAGTATCTCGTTTATCTTGTCCGAATCAATATTACCTTTATAGTAAAGAATAGTATTGCCTTTTGAGATGGCTGAGAAATAATCTTCAACGTCAAAGCTCATCTAAGCTTCATTTTTTTATATGGTCAAATCAATCCGGAAACAAATATAGTAAAAATCCATCCATACTATTTTATGGTATTTCAATAATAGTATTAACAATTTTATGTAGATATCAGCACTGTCGTGTTCCTTGAGGTATGGACCTGCCAAATCAGACAACCATTTCCGGGAAATCCTTTCCGGCTTTACGGGATCCTGAATACAGGTTATATTCCAGGAGGCTGCACTTCAGGGAACCGTTGTAAAGGGTGAGTTTCCGTGAGGGTTTCAGTCCCACATGCTTCAGTGCTTCCATATCGGAACTGATAATGAAAGCTTTGTGATCGGGGAAATTATGTTTAAGGGTTGATCCTATCATGCTGTAAAAGGCATCCATAGCCGAAGTTTTGATCCTTTGCCCATACGGAGGATTCATAAAAATGAAGCCTTCAAGGCTTTCAGCCTGCAGACTACTGAAATCGTGTTTCTCTATTCTGATCAGATCTGACAGACCGGCGGAATCCACGTTTCTTCCGGCCTGACTGACAGCTTCATCAGAGATATCGCTCCCGCAGATGGATACCGGAGTTACTTTCAAAGCAGGCTCACATTCCTTTTTTACTTCTTCAAACAATTTCCTGTCATAATCCTTCCATTTCTGAAAGCCAAAGAAGTTCCTGTATTTCCCGGGAGGAATTCCGCAGGCGATAAGGCAGGCTTCAACAGGAAATGTTCCTGAGCCGCACATTGGATCAAGCATCGGTATTGAACCATTCCACCCTGAAAGCAGGATTATACCGGCAGCCAGGATCTCATTCAGGGGAGCTGTTCCCTGTTCTTTGCGGTAGCCGCGCCTGTATAAGGGAACAACCGAAGAATCGACAGAAACAGTAACCATGTTCCCGCTTATGTGAAGGTTAAAGACTATATGGGGATCAGTTGTTTCAACGGAGGGACGCCTGCCGATCCTCGCACGGAACCAGTCGGCAATCGCATCCTTAAGCACAAGTGCGGCATATCCGGTGTGCCTGAAAAGCGGTGAATTCACCACAGGGACCACTGAAAAAGTCTGGTCAACACTCAGGTATTTGTCCCACTTGACCGACAGGCTTTTCTTCATCAGTTCTTCTGCAGAACTGATCCGGAATTCAGCAACCGGAACAAGTACCGACATGGCGGTCCTGAGGCAGTAGTTTGCCTTATAGAGCAGTTTCAGGTCTCCGCTGAAACTGACTGCACGGTTATGAATTTCGATCGCTGAAGCGCCCGTTTCTTCAAGTTCCTTTGCCAGTACATTTTCGAGCCCGTATAAAGTCTTTGCCAGGTATTTCACTCGTATATTATTTAATCAGATTAATGAATACCAAGCCCTTTGAGTGGAACCTTCATAATTGACTTCGTCGAACCCGCAAGCTCGGTTGTGAATCATTTTCATAATCTTTTGTCCCGCCCCGGGCGGGATGAAGTTTTCATTCGTTATTTCTATCAAACAACCTATATTCAAAATTGCACAAAAATATGTACCTTGCCAAAAATTCTAAAAAACATTCCCGATGAAAAAATCAGTTTCGATACCTGTAATAATACTTTTTGCGTTCATACTTGCAATAACTTCCTGCAAGAAAGAGGAATCACTCGACAAGCTTATTATCGGCAAATGGAAGGTACAGTCAATCACCCAGATATATTATGAAAACAATGTAAAGATCTCGGAATACACTCTTTATTCTCTCGAGGATGATATGACGATCCAGTTTGCTGATGGAGGTACAGGCGTGATTTATCAGGGGGTTGATATTTTTGGTGCCTTCACATGGTCGCTGAGCGGCAACACGATCACCATCGATACCGGAAGCAGTGAGCTTACCCAATGGGAGGTGACTGTTGATGGCGATATGCTTGTATGGTCGTTCGAAGAAAGCGAGATCATCGAAAATGTCACTCAAAAATACGAGTACCTTTATACAGCAGGCCGGGTAGATTAATAGCCAAGCACCTTGTTGTATTCCGATCTGTCCGATATTGTTCTGAGTGCTTTTTCGATGACGATATCATTCTCATTAATGATGCGATAATAGGCATTTGTATGCCACCTGTTGGTTGCCACCAGCCCTTTCAGCACATTAAGTATTTCATCTTTTGATATCCTGAACTGGTCGTCGTTGTATTTCACTCCTGATTCCTCTGCTTTTCTTATGAATGAAGCAACCTCATCGGGTTTGAAACTGAAATTTCTCCTGAAGTCTTCAAATGTCTTGTATTCCTCCGACAGTTTTTCCCTGTTCCTGTCTGAGTATTCAAGTGCAAATGAATTGAGCAGGCCTCTTCTTACCAGGTTCCTGTAATAATCGGAATAGTATGAAGTGTCGGCAGGCACGAAGATATCGGGCATAATTCCTCCGCCACCATAGACGGTACGTTTATTCTTAAGGGTTGTGAATCTGAGTGAATCAGGGAAATGGATGCTGTCGGCATTCATCAGTTCACCAGTTGAATAGCGGCTGTAATAGTTCTCAAGATATTTATCATACCCTTCATTATAAGGACTTTGTATCAACCTTCCGGTGGGCGTGTAGTATCTTGCGATGGTAAGCCTTACCATCGAACCATCGGGAAGGTAATATCCGTTCTGGACAAGTCCTTTTCCGAAAGTACGGCGTCCGACAATAATACCCCTGTCCCAGTCCTGAAGCGCACCCGCAAGTATTTCGCTGGCAGAAGCAGAACCTTCATCGGTAAGTATTGCAACCCGGGCTGATGACAAAATTCCCATGCCTGATGAGTTGTAATCCTGGCGTGGTGTTTTCCGGCCGCTCAGGTAAACGACAAGATTCTTGTCGGGAAAGAATTTTTCCGCCAGTGCAGTTGCTGCGAGCATGTAACCGCCACCGTTAGAG
Source organism: uncultured Rikenellaceae bacterium (assembly GCA_964611835.1). GTDB lineage: Bacteria > Bacteroidota > Bacteroidia > Bacteroidales > VadinHA17 > LD21. Next base: position 4,064 of record CAZTDW010000210.1, read on the forward strand.
CGAAGGTCGATGATAAGATTTTTCATGTTTTCCTTCTGCAGCTGTGACACAGCGCTCATAAATTCCTTGTCGGTCGTTGCGGCAAATTTGTTCAGCTTAACATAACCAGTCTCATTATTAAGCATATATGATGCATCAAGACTGTTTATCGGAATCTTATCCCGAATTATTGTAAAATCAAGCAGTTCTTTTTCGCCTCTTCTGAATACGCCGATCTCAACTTTGGTACCTTTCATGCCCATCAGCCGTTTCCTTACTCCGCTTGTGGAGATATTTATTCCAGTGACCTTCTCGTTGTCAATAGTTATGATCCTGTCGCCTGCACGAAGACCCACCCTTTCAGAAGGGCCTCCGGAAACTGGCTCAATAATTATGATGGTGTCGCGCAGCAGATTGAACTGGATCCCTATTCCTTCAAAATTCCCGTTCAAGGGTTCATTCATATCCTTTACATCCTTGGCCGAAATATATGTTGAATGCGGATCAAGTGTACGTAACATTTCAATTATCGCTTTCTCCGTCAAGCTGTTGAGATCAACGGTATCGACATAGAAGGCATCGATGAGGCCCAGGGTGCGTCCGATTTTCAGAGTACCGTCATTCGGTCCCTGGGAATATGCCCGGAAGCCTGCCATTAACATTATGAGGACAATGCTCCCCGATCTTAATATTCTTCCCACTTTTTTGTTTTTTAATTTATATGAGATGAGTTATTTATTCTTATTGTCATGATAATAAAACAAATCCGTATGTTCTTTGTTCCGCCTTCTCATCAATCTCATTCCCATTCAATTGTTGACGGTGGCTTGGAACTGATATCATAAACAACCCTGTTTATCCCTTTAACCTTGTTAATGATCTCGTTTGATATGGTTGCAAGAAAATCGTACGGAAGGTGTGCCCAGTCGGCTGTCATTCCATCGGTTGACACGACGGCTCTCAGTACCACGGCATTTTCATATGTCCGTTCATCGCCCATTACACCGACAGACTGAACGGGAAGAAGTATTACTGCTGCCTGCCATACAGAGTCATATAGTCCGTGTTTCCTGAGTCCCTCAATAAAAATATTGTCTGCTTCTTTCAGCATTCCGAGTTTTTCCCTTGACATTTTGCCAAGAACGCGTATTGCAAGACCAGGACCGGGGAATGGATGGCGTTTCAGAATAAATTCCGGCAGGCCAAGGGCCCTGCCTACCCTTCTTACTTCATCCTTAAATAGAAGCCTCAATGGTTCCACTACTTTAAGATGCATTTTTTCAGGCAGTCCTCCAACATTATGGTGCGACTTAATTGTTGCCGACGGGCCATTTACCGATACCGATTCAATTACATCGGGATAAATTGTCCCCTGTGCCAGCCATTTTACATCTTTTACCTTGTTGGCTTCCGCCTCGAATACTTCGATAAATACCCGACCGATAATTTTTCTTTTTGTCTCCGGATCGCTGATACCTTCAAGCTGTTCAAGGAATTTATCGCCCGCAGGGACACCGACGACATTCAGTCCCAGTCCCTTGTATGATTCAAGCACAGCCTCATATTCATTTTTTCTAAGAAGGCCGTTGTCGACAAAGATAGAGGTCAGGTTGTCTCCCACCGCCCGGCTGAGCAGCAATGCCGCGACAGATGAATCAACGCCTCCCGAGAGGCCCAGGATAACCTTATCTACTCCGATCCTGCTGCGGATCTCTTTAATTGATTCATCAATGAACGAATCGGGAGTCCAGTCGCCTTTGCAACCGCATATTGTGAAAACAAAGTTTTTAAGTATGAGGAGGCCATCAACGGTATGATAGACTTCAGGATGAAACTGTATACCCCAGGTCTCTTCATCCCTGATCTTATATGATGCAGCCATGACGTCGGCTGTTGATCCGCATACTTCAAATCCTGATGGCAATTTTTCAATTGTGTCGCCATGCGACATCCATACCTGAGTTCCCTGTCTGACGCCCGCGAACAACGGAGCTGCCGGATCGATATGCACGAGATTGGCCCTGCCGTATTCCCTGGTTTTTGAAGGGGTCACTTCTCCACCCGATTTATGTACCATAAGCTGCGCCCCATAACATATTCCCAGCACAGGAACCCTGCCTTTAAAACCTGACAGGTCAGGATCCGGGGGATTCTCGTTCCTTACCGAGAAGGGACTTCCGGAGAGAATTACTCCTTTTACCGTCGCATCGGGAACCGGGAAATTGTTGAAAGGAAAAATCTCGCAGTAAACATTTATTTCCCTGATACGCCTGGCTATCAGCTGAGTGTATTGAGATCCGAAATCGAGTATAAGAATTTTTTCCAGCACCTGTAATTTATCTTAGATAATTATTTCAGTCATTAGCGATACAAAAATCTCTCCGTTTTCATTTGCATGATCAATTCTCACCTAATAAAAAGCTCCATATGTTAACCAGGAAACCCATCTCGTGGCCAACACAGTGGTTTACAAAAGAGAAATAACAAAGTCGGAGAGGCAGCTGCAAAGATAGTTATTCTTTTATTTGTTCCTTCCGGGTCAGTTCCCTTATATCGTATGTTTTGCCGTCGATTGCAGGAATAGTGGAGGGAAAAATTTCTTTTGCCTCTTCAACCAGAGGATCTATTTTCCTGTAGCGGGATGAAAAATGACCGATGACCAGGGTTTTAGCCGATGCTTTTATGGCTGTTTTCGCGGCATCCGTTGTTGTTGAATGGCAGGTCTGCTTCGCCAGATCCACCATGCTTTTATCGAAGGTAGCTTCATGGTAAAGCACGTCAACATCCTTAACGAATCCGGCCAGCCGGCTGAAATACGCGGTATCGCTGCAATAGGCGTATGACAGTGGTTTCTCAGGATCCAAAGTCAGATCCCTGTTTTTGATCGTTCTGCCATCGGAAGTGACAAAATCGCTGCCTCTCTTTATTTCCGGGATCTTTGCCACCGGGATGTCATATTCTGCAATGCTTTCCCTGATAATGTTCCTTTCCGGAGGCTTTTCCCTGAAAAGGAATCCGTAGGCTTCTATCCTGTGTTTCAGCGGAAAAGATGTAACTGTCAGGTATTTATCCTCAA
>CAZTDW010000211.1:0-7097 GCA_964611835.1 uncultured Rikenellaceae bacterium
GAGAATTCGGCCTGGATGATACGGCGATGAAAGAGCTGACGGTACTGCAGGGCCGGAAAACAGCCGGTAATGATGCAAGCTGCCTGAATCTTAATCATATAACCTCTCCCCCTTTGCTCGGACTCGATCCTTCCGCATTTATTGGAAAAGGATCATTTTCATTTGCCGTGACCATGAAAGGAATAAAGGAGGAAAACCCCTGGGAAACTCTTAAAAACCCTCCCGAAAACGGGACGATCTATGGGATTGCCGATCAGACAGTGATGCAATACGGACTCATGGTAAAAGCAGGAGATACTCTTAAAATCAGAACTGAAAGCGGACAGGTACTTAATGTTGTTCTTTCTGCAGGATTGAAATCTTCAGTATTTCAGGGTTATGTACTGATAGGGATCGATAATTTCAACAGGTATTTCCCGTCAGTGGCCGGGAGCCAGATATTTCTTGCAGAGGGTAAACCAGAGATGGCTGATGAATACATCAGCACTCTTGGCGACCGTCTGGCGGAGTATGGAGTACATTTCGAACCTGCCTCAGAAAAGCTTGCTTCATTTTTTGTTGTTACCAACACATATTTGTCAGTATTTACCATTCTGGGAGGCATTGGAATGATCCTTGGTGTGGCAGGGATTGGACTTATACTGATAAGAAATTTCAATAACCGCAGAAAGGATCTCGGTCTGCTTCTGGCTGAAGGTTTTTCGCTAAGAAGCATCAGAAAAATGATATTCAACGAACATCTCAGGATCCTTATTGCAGGCATTGCCACCGGCCTGGTATCTGCTCTTGTTGCCACAAGGCCCTCGTTGGGAAATATGGCCGGTCTTCCATGGAAAACGATCCTTGTAATGATCCTGCTTATCATTGCAACGGGGATATTGGCGCTACTGGTCTCGGTGAGGTCGGTAAAAACTGACTCGCTTATAAGCCGTATCAGGAAAGAATAGAATTCTATTTTTTGCCTACCGCAAAAAGGTGATGCTGCGTTCTGAAAAAGATCATCCCGTCAGTTATCGCCGGGGCTGTCATGCATATGTCCTTCAGGGGAATCTCTGCAAGGAGGCTGAACGAGCTTCCGTCTTTGATAATATATACTGTTCCTTCCTCGTCAACTATATAAATCCTTCCATCGGAAGCAACAGGCGACGCTACGAAACTCTTTGAATTTCCAAGCTTTGCATTGTAGACCTCTTTACCTGTCATGGGATCCATGCAATTGATGGTTCCGTTCCAGTTCACATTGTAAAGCAAATTCCTGTAAAGCAGCATGGTATGCATGTATGACCCTCCGCGGGGGTGGCTCCATAGGACAGCCTGATTTGAGGTTTCGTTATTCCTGAGCGTAATATCTCCTTCAGCGCTTGTTCTGACAGCTATTATCGGTGAACTTTTTCCGTGGGCGCTGTTGAAATAAATAAGGTTATTTCCTATTATCGGGGTTGGTATCTGAATATCTCCTCCTCCCGACATTTTCCAGACCTCTTTTCCGGTCTCGAATTCGTATCCGCCCCTGTGCTTGTATCCGTTTACAGCAATAAAAGTCTTGCCTGCATAAGTATAAATGTTTGGAGTACACCATCCCGGATACTCATCCCTTGAAGATTTCCATAATTCTCTCCCGGTTTTTACATCATATACGGCGAGAAACGAGTTTTCAAGCACATCACACTGGATTATGACCACACCATCATGTATAACAGGGGAGCTGGCAAATTCCCACTCCGCATTTTTCATGATAAAGAATGCGGACCTCAGAATTCCGAAGTTTTTTTGCCATAGCAATTTCCCGTTTATATCGTAGCAGTACAACCCCTCAGACCCGAAAAAAGCTACAACGTGTTGTCCGTCTGTAGCTGCCGTAGAATTTGCGTGGGTTGATTTGGGATGTCTCCTTATTTTCGGTATCCCCCTGCATGAAGTTCTTTCCCAGATAGTTCTGCCGTTATTCTTGTCGATGCAATATACTTTCCATTCATGAACGGATGAATCGTTTACGGGAGTCACATCACCGTAAAGGCCGGGTTTGAATCCGGCTTTGTCAGTTTCGCTTACAGCTGTTGTGATGAACAATCTGTCGCCCCATATTACCGGGCTGGATATTCCCATTCCGGGAATATTGATTTTCCATCTTATGTTTTCAGACCTGTCAGAATTGAATTTTTCGGGTAGATCTGCTTTATCAAGCACTCCTGATGAGAGATAACCCCTGTAGGCCGGCCATTGCCGTTCCGGCAGCACCTGTGAATTAACCCTTGCCGGAATCCATACTGCTAAGAAAAGTGAAATGAGAAAAGTAATACAGATCTTCATAAATCGATGAATATTAATATTATTGAAAAGCTAAAATAAGCAAATCAGTACTCATTATAAACAATTGACCGGTTTTTAAAATTTGAAACTGTAGTTGACAGAAATGATGTTCATGTCCATCAGATCCGGAAAAAAGTCCCTCTGGAAGATATACTCAAGGTCAATAGAATGTTTTTTTGAGATATTGTATTCAATACCTGCTGCAAATCGCTGTTTATCCACGGTTCTTTTTACATGGTCGAATACCGGCAGGAAAAGTTCCGAAGTAAGATATGGATTAAGGGGGAATGACGGAATATCATATAAAGCCCTAATTCTTAATCTTATATGTTCTTTCGGCTCCCTGTCGTTCTTATCTTCAAAATATGTTTTGTAACGTTGCTGGAATCTCACCCTCCCCGAAAACTCGAGATCCCTGAGAGGTAATTTTACCCTTGCGTCAACAAACCATTTGTGGCGGATGTGGAATTTATCATCATCTTCAATATTTTCTCCGAACCTGTAAGCTGCTCCCAGAGAGAGATAATCTGTCAGTTTAAAATTCAGGCCTGTTTCAAGGAAACCCTCTTCTATCTTTGAAGCATTGTTGAAGGTTCTCAGGCTTCCTTCCAGATCAAGCTCAATTCCCCTGATTATTCTGAAACCGGTAGAAGCGTTGTACCAGATCCCGAAATCATCATCCCTTGAAAAGGACGCCATAAAGGGAATTGACAAAAGCATCAATATTAAAAATTTCCTAATCATCGTCGTCATCTGTTTCTGAAGTCCGGTTTCCCTCTGATACATTCCCCTTGTTGATCCTGTCTGAATAATAATATATAGTAATGTCGCAAACATCCCTGAGGAAGTTAATTTTGCCAACCTCAACCCGGTTTATTTCCCTTATTCCGGTCCTTTCCTGAAGATCCTTTACAAGCTCCTCATATTTACCCTCCCTGATCAGATTGATTTTTTCATATATGATAAGCTTTGATGATTCATGCTTTAGAAGCCAGAGCTTTTCAAGACCGTAAGTGATGAACACTATGGTGAGGTTGGTGAAAATAAGATCGGCAATACTTGTTTCAGTGCTTGTAAGGGCATTTATCACGGATACGCCTATAACCAGGAAAAGATATGTCATCTCCTTTATCGGAAGGGCATCGGTTCTGTATCTGATTATGCCGAATATGGCGAACAAACCCAGTGCAAATCCGATCTGAAGCTTAACGCTTTCGAGGAGGAAACACAGAAGGAATACGACTGTCGATATCAGGATATACGTAAAAAGATAGTCTTTACGTCGTGTTGTTGAATAATAGAGCCACCTGACCAGGACCATGATAACGGTGATATTGAGCAAAAATCTCAGAAAAAATTCGAGTGATCCCTGAGGATCAATGATGTGTATGCCTGCAAGGTTTACGATATCAGGTAGCATGAGATACATTGTATTCATTTTCAATTCGTTTTATTAAGAGAATTTTTGGTTTGAGGATATTTTTCCTGGGCATTTCATTGGCAAGGGCATTACCGATGCAGTATTTGCTGAATCCTGTCGGATATATGCCAAATTGCTTCAGGAAAGAAGCGAAGAGAGACCGGGTTGCGAAGACCTCACTCTTCAACTCGGCAATTGCCACGGAGGGGATACTGACTGAAACGGCTTCATTGCCGCTGAACGACAGGTCGAGGTCAAGGGTGATACGTTCGTGGAGATCAAGGTTTACAAAGGTGATTCTCCTGAAGAAGTTATTCAATACAGGTCTGAGTGATTCAGAATCAAATGGTATGCGGCTCCTGATGAATGAGTCTGCAGATGCATCGCATGAACCGTTCACAGGCTCATTTTCAATCCGCCATTTTATAGTTCTGTTCTTTCTGATCTTCTTCTTTATTTCGAGGTATGTTTTCTCGTTGGAATTATATTTCCTGAATCTGACCTTTAACCGGCCTTTCCTTCCTGTCACATGTTGATTATAAAACAGGTAATCCGGAGTATCAAGATATGTGGTAATATATTCGGGCATCCTCATCCCATTTACCTCCAGGATACTGTAGTCTTTTTTCATGAAGGCTACCAGATCTTTAACCTTATCCAGGGAGAACACATATTTTGTATCTATCCTGTCCATCAGCCTTACCACGTCAATATCTTCAAGTCCGACACACGGGAATGAATCAATGATGGACTTTATTTCGGAAGTCATAATTCTCAGAAGGTGGTATACTGGTAAATCTTTTTCGACTTGATTTTCCTGTTGGGGTGGTACACGGTCTTTTCAACCCTCAGTCCATTCTCATAAGTGTATTCCGAGAATTCAATCATCTTACCAGATGGATCAAATTCTTCCTCCCTGATCTTATTGTCATCAGGATCATACTCATATTTGAAATGAGTTGTGACTTTGCCCTGTTTATAGGTTATTTCTTCGAGAAGATTGCCCCTGGAGTCAAAGTATTGCTCAAGCTCCTTGTATTTCTTTGAAACGAGATTGTCATATTTCTCCTGGTACACAATTACGCTCCTGATCTTTTTGTCCTTATCCTGTTTCTGGGCGGATGCCGTTATGGCAAGAACAAAAAGAAGTACGGGGATTAAAACAAAACTTCTGATCTTCATTTTCATGCATTATTTGATATTAACGACATTTTTAAACATATCTTTAATCCGATACCTGTAGTGAAAGGATTAAAACTCTTAATAGTGCAAAAAATGCCGGGCTGATGCAAAAAGCTATTACCCGGTCAGTTTCCCGGCCTGAAGGGTTAAGGTATCAGCTGCTGATCTCTGTCAGACCGAGATTGAGTTCGGGAAGCGCATATCCAAGCGACTGAAAAATAACGAGTGCCGCTCCGAGAGCTGTGGCATTCTTTATCACCGAGGTATAGACTTTTTTGGACGGGAATGCCTGTGATATGAGTTTGAGAAAAATACTGTTCCTGGCAAATCCGCCGGTAATATAAATATTTTCCGTTTCATCCCTTTCAGCAAGGATCAGTCCGATGGAATCGACTGTCAGTTCGCCAAGTTCTATCATTAACTGATGATAACCTTCCTCAAATGTTCTGAACTCGAAAAGGTCTATTTTCTCCCTGAATTCACGAGATCCCGGCACAGTGCTGAAAAATACCCTCTTATCCCCTCTGTATCTGGTTTTGAGCATCAGGATCAGATCACTGTCATATTTTACATCTTTGTAATAATCATCTGAAGTCCTGAAATGGTCAGAAAGCATATTAACACCGTTATCGTGCATATTGCCCAGGAAGAGTCTTGAGGATTTCACGGGCTGCATGGTAACGCTCATGTAGCACAGGCAATCATTGTCGAGCTGCATTGTGGTAAGCTTCTCAGGATTGAATGGATTCATATTGATGCACCATGTACCGGTCGACATAAGGAGGAATTTTCCCCTGTTTCCGGTGAAATAAGGCGCCAGAGAGGCGGAACTGTCGTGGATGCCGATACCTGTTTTTATCTTTTTACCTTCCACTTCTATCTCATTGCAGGTCATTACTGATACAGGTTCCGGCAGTGAGATTCCCTGATCGGAGAGCCATGGGTGGTATTTCATATTGTCGAAATCCCAGAGGATGGTATGACAACCCACGGACGTATGTTCTGAATATATTTTCCCTGTAAACAGATATGAGAGATACTGCGGAAAATGCAAAATCTGGTCAACCCTCGAAAAGACATCTGGTTTTTCAGTTTTTAACCAGAAGATCTGCATACCAGAGTTTAGCATTCCAAGTGCAGGAGAAGCGGTTCTCCTGCAAAATTCATCCTGTCCTCCGTATCTTTTATAGAGTTTTTCCGGCAATTTCTCATCAACGGGTTTAAGATAGTTGTAAACCGGAGTGATCCGTTTACCATGATTATCAAGATAGGCAATGGTTGCTCCGTATGTTGCAAAATTAAGGGCGGTAAGATCATATTTGTCGGAGCGGACCAAAGCAGTCACCGAATCCCTGACCCATTTTTCAATTGCCTCGATGTTGTCGCATTCAAATCCGTCATCGTCAACCTGTTCAGGAAATCTTGTCTCTTTTTCAGACACAAGCCTGAGATTGTAGTCAAAGAGAAGTAGTTTTTTGTTGGTTTTACCTATGTCAAATACTGCAATAACTTTTTCCTTCATATAATGTCTGAGAAGAAATCCCCCAGGGGATAATATTCTAAATAGTTATCTTTTTAACAGAACATCCTTTTCATATTTGCCGATCTCTTCAATGCAGTCGAATCCGACGGGTACATCATTTATCAGGCAATAGTAGTCCCATACCGCACCCATTGGCATGGTTTTCATCAGTTCAAGAAGCGACAGCCTTTCAAATGTTTTTCCGGCTTCTTCAAATTTGATAAGGGTTTCAGTCGGTTCGAGAAATGCATTCATAAAGGCCAGCTGGACTGACCTTGTCCCCACGACATAAGCTCCTATCCTGTTGAGGCTTGCATCGAAGAAGTCGAGTCCTACATTTATCCTTCCCAATGCTTTTGCCCTTACTATTTCCTGAGCTATGAGCATCAGGTCATCATTCAGTGTCACAACATGATCGCTATCCCATCTGATGCCCCTGGTAAGATGAAGCAGCAACTCATCGACATAAAGTAGTATGGATGAGATCTTGTCTCCAACCTGTTCGGTAGGATGGAAATGGCCGTTGTCGAGAGTTATAAGCTTATTGTTTTGAACTGCATAGCCTATGTAAAAATCGTGCGATCCGACCACCATCGCTTCAGAACCTATTCCAAAAAGCTTACTTTCAATCGCATCCTTGAGGTATTTTTTTGGATATTTGAC
>CAZTDW010000212.1:0-7069 GCA_964611835.1 uncultured Rikenellaceae bacterium
TATTTCAATATTTTCGTACTCTGAAAAATCCATCGGGGATATGGATGTTTTCAGTTGATAAGACACTGAACCTTAAAGGATTGATTATGATTAAAGAAGATCCGGAAGAAACTGTTCGTGATGAACAGAACGGAGCAATAAATGATGCTGCCGGTACTTATAAAGCTGAAATTCCTGCAGAAGCAGATGCAGAGGCAAAAGCAGAAGCAGAAGAGGAAGAGAAAAATGCCGAAGGGGAAAACGGGGAAACAGTAAAAAAGGAATTGGAGATATCATCTGAAGAAGTTGAGACTTCGGACGATGATATACCTTCAGTGAAAACTGAAGAAAACCCTGATGTCGCCCGGGATCAGGCTGAAGGTCTGACTGATCTTGATGATATTGAATTGCCGCCGGTTGATTACTCAGGCTTCTCAAAATCAGAGCTCGTGGAAACGCTGGGATTGATTATTGACAACAGGCCTCCATCGGAGATAAGAGATGATGTTGAAAGGATAAAGACTCTGTTTTATAAGAAGCTGAAGAATGAGTCGGAGGAAAGGAAGACAAAATTCCTTGAAGGGGGAGGTAAAATAGAGGATTACAAAATATGGGTCGATCCGCTTGATTACCGGGTAAAAGAACTTCTCGACAAATACAGGGACAAAAAGAACGACTACAACAAGATTCAGGAAGCTGAGAAGTACGAAAATCTTAAAAAGAAATATGATATTATTGACAGGATAAAGGATCTTGTCAACAGGGAAGAATCCATAAACAAGACGTTTCATGAATTCAGGACCCTCCAGAATGAATGGCATTCTATAGGTGTGGTTCCGCAATCGTCCCTTAAGGACTTATGGGAAAATTATCATCACAGCGTTGAAATATTCTATGATTATATCAAGATCAACAAGGAGCTCAGGGATCTGGATCTTAGGAAGAACCTTGAACTAAAGGTCCTGATATGTGAAAAGGCAGAAGAACTCATGCTGGAACCAAATCCGGTCAATGCTTTCCGGATCCTCCAGGACTTGCATAACCAATGGCGTGAAATAGGACCCGTCCCGCAGGAATCAAAGAATGAAATATGGGAACGATTCAGGGAAGCGACCTCGCAGATCAATAAAAGGCATCATGAGTATTTTGAAAAACAGAAAGATGACCAGAGAAAGAATCTTGATGCCAAGATAGCATTATGCGAGGAGGTTGAAGCAATCAATCTGATGGAGATCACCAGTTTTAAGGATTTTGATGACAGGGCGGAAAAAATCGTTTCGCTTCAAAGGATGTGGAGGACGTTGGGGTTTGCGCCTAAAAAGCAGAACAACAGGGTCTACCAGCGTTTCAGGGAAGCTTGCGACACTTTCTTCGAGAAAAAAAGGAGCTTTTATGCCGACAACAAAGAGACCCAGCTGAATAATCTTCAGTTGAAGAATGAATTATGCATTCAGGCAGAGGCATTGCAGGAGAGCACCGACTGGAAAACAACCTCCGATGCCCTTATCCGGCTTCAGAAAGAATGGAAGGAAATAGGCCCCGTTCCCAGAAAACAATCGGAGAAAGTATGGAGGAGATTCCGCAAAGCATGCGATCATTTCTTTAACAGAAAATCACAGTTCTTTGCAAACCTTGATACTTCCTATGAAGATAATCTTAAAGCTAAAATTGCAATAATTGAGGAGCTTGAGAAATTTGAACCCGGTACTGACGTTCAGGCTGCATTCGATCGCCTTAAGGACCTCCAGAGAAAATGGACTGAAATAGGTTTCGTGCCATTCAACAAGAAGGAGGAGATTACCAACAGGTACAGAAATGCGCTGAACAAACAGTTTGACAAGCTTAAGATCGCTGATGAAGACAAGAGCATTCTGAAATACAAGACCAAACTCGATAATCTGAAGGCAAATCCCAAAGCTTCCAGAAAAATCCGTAATGAAAGGGATAAATTCTATACAAAGATCAAGCAGCTTGAAAGTGATATAGTATTATGGGAAAACAACATAGGCTTTTTTGCCAAGTCGTCGAATGCCGACACCATGATAAAAGAGGTAAAGGAAAAGATCGAGAATGCGCGGAAAATGATTAAGACGCTTGAGGAAAAAGTTAAGATGATAGATCTTTCAGGCCTCGACGATTGAAATCATAGTTAAAGTCCAACTTAAAAATTGCTCATAATTGGCTGAGGTTAAATACGTATTTGTTACAGGGGGAGTGACCTCCTCTTTGGGGAAAGGCATTATTTCAGCATCCCTGGCGAAACTGCTGCAGTCCAGGGGATATTCCGTCACAATCCAGAAACTTGATCCATACATCAATGTTGATCCCGGTACGCTCAACCCCTATGAACATGGTGAGTGTTATGTAACCCTTGACGGAGCCGAGACAGACCTCGACCTGGGGCATTATGAAAGATTCCTCAATGTACCTACAAGCCAGGCAAACAATGTGACAACAGGAAGGATATACCAGACCGTAATCAATAAGGAGAGGAAGGGAGACTACCTTGGCAAGACCGTCCAGGTCATACCGCATATTACCGACGAGATCAAACGAAGGATCAAACTTGTAGGATCAGGCAATAAGTTTAACATTGTCATTACCGAAATAGGAGGTACTGTCGGCGATATAGAATCACTTCCATACATTGAATCGGTAAGGCAGCTGAAATGGGAAATGGGGGCTCAGAACTGCATTGTTATTCATCTTACCCTTGTACCTTATCTTTCCGCCTCGGGAGAATTAAAGACAAAGCCGACGCAGCATTCCGTAAAAGTGCTTCTTGAAACAGGTATACAGCCCGACATACTTGTGCTCAGGACCGAGAAAAATCTGACGGCCGACATCAAAAGAAAGGTTGCCCTTTTCTGCAACGTCGAAGAAAGCGCTGTGGTACAATCGGTAGACCTATCCACAATTTATGAGGTTCCCATTAAAATGCTTGAGGAAAAACTTGATCAGACCGTTCTCAGGAAACTAAACCTGCCGGTGGAAAAAGAACCATCCCTCGACAGTTGGAATGAATTCCTCACAAAGTTAAAAAGTCCGAAACACTCGGTCAGGGTTGGACTGGTTGGCAAATACGTTGAACTTCCCGATGCATATAAATCCATATCCGAATCATTTATACACAGCGGAGCTGTAAATGAGTGTACGGTGAACGTTGAGTTCATTCATTCCGAGGAAATTAATGAAAGCAATGTAAATGAACGTCTTAAGGGGCTCAGAGGGATAGTTGTTGCCCCTGGTTTCGGCTCAAGGGGGATTGATGGGAAAATACTGACGGCAAAATACGCCAGGGAAAACAATATTCCGTTCCTTGGCATTTGCCTCGGGATGCAATGTGCAGTTATCGAATTTGCCCGGAATGTCCTGCAGCTCGAAGGTGCCCACTCAACTGAAATAAACCGTAAAACCCGATACCCAGTAATAGATCTCATGGAAGAGCAGAAAAGCATCATCGACAAAGGCGGCACAATGAGGCTTGGGGGATACAAATGCATTTTAAGCAAAGAATCCAGGGTATATGAAGCTTATGGCAAGAATGAAATAGTTGAACGGCACAGGCACAGATATGAATTCAATAATATTTTTCAGGATGATTTTATTAAAAACGGAATGGTGCCGGTCGGTATCAATCCCGATTCTAACCTTGTGGAAATAGTTGAAATACCGTCACATAAATGGTTCGTCGGGGTTCAGTTTCATCCGGAGTACAGCAGCACCGTAATAAATCCGCATCCGCTTTTTGTAAATTTCATCAAAGCATGCATAGACTAATAAAAATTTGACTTCTATAATTAACAGGTAATGGATAAAAACACAATAATAGGCATTGTACTTATATTCGCGATCTTCATTGGTTTCAGCGTTTACAACAGCAGCCGCCTTAATAAATCATATGAACAGATAATGGAGGTTGCCGATTCCATGTATGCTGAAGGCGACATGGAGAATGCCAGGGCTGAATATATAAATGCCCTCAGGTTTAAGCCTAATGAGCCCACTGCAGTGGCAAAAGTCAATGAGATAAACAGGATTTTGGGATTCGCCACTGATCGCGCCCCGGCTGAAAAAGAAAAATCCGACACCTCTGCAATAACTGAAGAAGCCGGACAAGAACAGGCACCCGTTGCGGATTCAAGCCGCTTCGGAGTTTTTGGAGGAGCATCCACCGGCGATACCAGCATGATCACCCTTGAAAACAACAGGATTAAAGTAAGGATTTCCCCCAGGGGCGGACGTATCTATTCTGCCCTGGTGAAAGACTATTATACACACGATTCTCTTCCCCTTATTTTATTTTCAGGCGATTCCACGGTATTCGGATTCAATTTCTTCACGGCAGACAACAAGGCTGTTCAGACCAATAGTTTGTTTTTCAGACCTGTGGAACAAAACAGACATTATGTTGCTGAAAACGAAGCCCAGAGTGTTGTATTGCAGCTGCCTGCAGGAGGTGATAAGTACATTGAATATAAGTATACTCTGCAACCCAACAGATATGTAGTTGATTTTAACGTAACTTTTAAATCGATGGAGGGGATTATAGCCTCCAATCAGAACAGCATTACACTTGACTGGAGGATGTACATCCCGCAACAGGAAAAAGGGCGGCAGAATGAAGAAAACTATACCACAATAAAATACAAGTACTTCCAGGATGATGTCGATCAGCTGAAGTTCAGATCCAACAAAGATGAGGACAAGGCTGACATAACAACCAAACTAAGCTGGATAGCATACCAGGACCAGTTCTTCTCATCCGTTCTTATCACCAATGATTTCTTTCTTAACGGATCGGTTCAGTCAACAAAGCTTACCTCACCGAAGTATATACGATACTTTACCTCAGAGCTTGGTGTGCCCTTCAATCCGGGTCCGGAGTCGAATATCTCAATGAAGTTTTACTACGGTCCGAATCACATGTCAACTTTAAGAAAGGAAGGGATGGAGCTTGACAAGATTGTTTTCCTTGGCAAGAACATAATAGGCTGGATAAACAGGTTTATGATAATTCCTGTCTTCAACTGGCTTGAAAGGTATACAGCAAGTTACGGGCTTATCATCCTGATACTTACAATTCTTATCAAGATAGTCCTTCTGCCGCTTACCTTCAAATCATACCAGTCGCAAGCCAAAATGCAGGTTCTTAAGCCGATGGTCGATGAGCTTGGCAAGAAATTCCCAAAAAAGGAAGATGCCATGAAAAAGCAGCAGGCTACCATGGATCTTTATAAGAGGGCAGGGGTAAATCCCATGGGGGGATGTCTTCCGATGTTGCTTCAGATGCCGATACTATTTGCCATGTTCAGGTTCTTCCCGGTCTCGATAGAATTGCGTCAGGAACCGTTTCTCTGGGCAACCGATCTTTCAACATACGATTCCATACTTACGCTGCCCTTCAAGATCCCAATGTATGGCGACCATGTAAGCCTTTTCACGCTTCTGATGACCGCCTCTACAATTCTTACGATGAAAATGTCGGGAACATCACCCGGGCAGGATCAGCCGGGCATGAAGGCTATGATGTACATGATGCCGGTAATGTTCATGGTCATATTAAATAATTTTTCATCAGGGCTTACTTATTACTATTTTCTCGCAAATATTCTTACCTACCTGCAAAACCTGCTTTCAAAAAGATTTATCAATGCAGACAAGGTACTTGCCACACTGGAGGAAAATAAAAAGAAACCACTGAAGAAATCCAAATGGCAGCAGAGACTTGAGACCGCTGCTAAACAAAGAGGAATTCAGCCACCTAAAAAGTAGGGATCTATAAAATATGAAGTATTAGGGACAATTATACCTGTAATTGAATAATCTGAAATTTATTTGTTAAATTTTTGATAAATCATTATCCGGATTTAAAAAAATTAGTAGTTTTAGTGCTTCTATTTTAGGGGATATGGGGAAAAAAGTTAAAAATAAGGAAATTGCTGAACGATTAGGTGTTTCCAGCACACTGGTCTCGTTGGTATTGAACAATAAAGCTGATCAACACGGCATAAGGAAAGACACACAGGAAAGAGTTCTTGCACTTGCAAGGCAAATGGGATACTTTGACCTGCTGATGGAAAAGATGGAAAGCTCTCCGGTCGAGGAAAAACCGGGTATCATCGGCATGGTAATTCCTGTAGCACGCGATCCTTTTATCTTTGAAATTGTTCCATATCTGCAGAAGGCCTTTGAAAGCATAGGCTTTTTATTTTCAGTTACGACCAAGGATCCTGACGAAACACGGGCTGCGCGGGTAGTTGCTGCATACAGAAAATTTTTCACCGGACTGATCCTTGTCGGAGAAGCCGCTGATGATTATGTGGTCCGCTCTCTGAGATCTGCAAGCTTTCCTTTTGTGCTTATGGAAAAATCAGTAAGTCAGATGCGCCTGAACACTGTATGCTCCGACATGGCTGATGGAGCACAACGGGTTGTCAACCATATTGCAAAGATCGGATACAAGAACGTAATCATACCTGCCGGCAGATATCCATCTGCCAGGGAATCTCATGTGATCGAAAACCTTAAAAATGCATTCAGGAACAGGGAGGGAATGAACATACCGCTGATTATTGAACTTGACGCTACTTCAGGCAATGAGGTTGATTTTACACAAATTGAAAAATTCCTCAGGCCTCCTTATTCAAGTGAAATAATGATCGTCCCGACTGCTGATATGGTTTACAGTATATTATCTACATTCCGCCGGAAAAAGATAAGGATCCCGCAAGACATTGCTCTGATCTGCATGGAAGAAGGCATCGGTTTTGACCTGGTCCATCCACCGATCACCTGTCTGAGGAAACCTATGGCCGGTATGGCTCTCAAAGTTGCCAATATGATGTGGACGGAGGTAAAAAACGCCGGTAAAAGCAAATACAAACGGCAGGTTAACATATCCCCTGAACTTGTGATCAGACAATCCTGCGGGACAATAAGCTGAAAATCAAATCCGATACCTGATATCTTAACGGAACCCCGGCCTTAATTCATCAATAAGGTTCCCGGAAAGGGTATCTGCATCACCTGTGTGATTGAAGATGGCTGAGCCGGATACAATCATACGGGTAGTATACACCTTGTGTTA
>CAZTDW010000213.1:0-7044 GCA_964611835.1 uncultured Rikenellaceae bacterium
GAAAAAGCCCCCGGAGATGGTTTCCGGGAGCTGATTTCAATTGTGTTCTCCGGCCATTAATGTTCTTACTTATCAAAGCAATCCACTACCCAATTATCAACTACAACAACGTACTCATTGGTCACCTTATTCCAGGTTGCATGATAATTAGAGCGAATAATACCAAGCGGGATATTATCCTTTTTGATAAATACATGATCAGTGTAATTCATATTTTGAACCACACCCCCGGTAAAGTGGAAATGCAGGTTTATTACTTCATCACCTTCGTAGTGTGCCCCGGATTCCCCCACTAATGACCAGTGGTGTTTTTCCTGGAGGTTACCCCAGCTGAACAATTTTAATTGAATAGTTAATGTGCCAGAAACAGCTTCCTGACCACAAAAAGCTATTCCATCGAATGGAATGATTGTTTCAGTGATTTGCGGTTGAGCGTTTGCACCGCGCACAAAAAAGATGGAAAGAATAAAAATCGCCATCAAAAATTTGATTGTTTTCATAACTGAATGATTTTAATTGATAAAAAGAAGTTAATTAAGGTTGTTACAATGTTGCAATTGGTCAAAATCATCAACCAGGAGTCTTGTAAATTTCAGCTATACTGGTATCAAAAACCACCTCATTTGTAACAAAAATTTGTCATTTCGTAACAATTGATGATAATAAGTCTAAAGGTTAATTTGTTGTCAGGACACCCATACTGGTACGGGAAAGAAATATCACTATAAAGGCAATGTTGAATTCGGCGGTCGATTTGACCATAATCCGCCTGGAGGATTAAATTTTTTTTATTGCATATACATAGGTACTGAAACAGGTATTTTCCAAATGTAAAATCCCGAAGCGTCATATGTAAAAAATATACAGATATTTTTTTTTGATTTCGATTAGTTATAATTTAACGGTCCTGCAAATCAAAACTGTTTTTGATGCGTCGCTTTATTATCCTTATAATCATATTGACAATATGTTCCTGCAGAGAGCTTGTAACTGACGATTTCCCTGAATTTTCTCCTCTTCCGGCGATCAACAGCATACTTATTTCAGGAAAACCACTGAAAGTTCATGTCTCGCTGGCTGAAAAGCTCGATACATGCCAGCTGACTCTGGTCAATGATGCCGAAATAGCATTGTTTATTGATGGTAACTATACTGAGAACCTGGTAAGTGATGGGAATGGAATATATTTATCTTCCTCTGTTGTTGAACCACTTCGGTCTTACGAACTGGAAGTCAGTGTACCTGGATATGCGACGATCAGATGTAATGATATTCTTCCCTCTCCTTCACCAATCACCAATATTACACATGTCAACTATGCGGGTAAAGATGAAGAAGGTGTGCTTTATCCCTCAGTTACAATATCTTTTAAAACAAATACCTCTGAAAAGCAGTTTTTTGAAATTGTAATAAGGACCCTGCAAGACAGATACGAGAGGATAGCTACTCTGAAGCAAATAACCGATCCTGTCTTGTTAAATGAGGGGCTTCCCCTCACCATCTTCACCAATGAGATCATAAAGGATTCAATCTACGCAATGACTATTAACTATTTCACCGGATCAACAGGTTTTAGTGGTGACGAACCGTTGCATACCACCCTGTACCCGCTGATAATAGAACTGCGTTCCTGCAGCAGTGATTATTACCGGTTCGTAAAACAGCTGTACTTATATGAAAAGGGCAGGTTTCCTGAATTTCTTGCAGCTTCGACGAATGCTTTTCCTTTATATTCAAATGTTACAGGTGGTTATGGAATATTTAGCGGGTACTCAGCAGTTATCGCCGATACAATTTTCCCTATTGAATGATGTGGAGGATTATCCTGAATAGCACCGGATTTTTTTTGCTTCTGAGCCTCTGTGTTAACGCTCAGCAAAAAGTTAATGTATCCGGATTTGTTAAAGACAGGGATAACGGAGAGCGATTGATCGGTACTCACATTTCTGAAATAGGTACAACGAACGGAACAGCATCAGATTATAATGGGTATTTCAGCCTGGTGGTTAAGAATAACTCCGCATTAAACATCTCATACATCGGTTACGATGATCAGGTTGTGAATCTGGGAAAAGGTAATGATACAATTCTGGAAATTGCTTTGTCCAGGAATATCGAACAACTATCCGAAGTCACTATTAATGCAGAAAGGAAAAGAAATACCAATATTACAACTCTTGATTATGCCCAGATGACGCAGATACCTTCACTGGGGGGAAAACCTGATGTCATTAAAGCCCTGCAGCTTCTGCCCGGGATAAGCTCACAAAAGGAAGGATCCAGCCTTATGATTGTCCGCGGGGGTGATCCGGGGCAGAACCTGTACCTGTTCGATAATGTTCCGGTAATATATGTCAATCATCTTGGCGGCTTTATGTCGGTTTTCAATCCCGGGATTATTAACAATATCGATGTATACAAGGGGGGATTTCCTTCAAGATACGGAGGCAGACTCTCATCCGTAATGGACATAACCCAGCGGGAGGGAGATTACTCCACGTACAAGGGTTCGTTCGGTGCAGGCATCACGGATCTGTCCTTCAATTTTGAAGGGCCTGCCGGAATTAAGAATTCAAGTTTCATAGTCGGTGCAAGAAAGACTCTG
This sequence comes from uncultured Rikenellaceae bacterium, assembly GCA_964611835.1. Lineage (GTDB taxonomy): Bacteria > Bacteroidota > Bacteroidia > Bacteroidales > VadinHA17 > LD21. The sequence goes on from CAZTDW010000213.1 coordinate 2,606, forward strand.
TTCGACCCTTTAATGGCATTGATCCAGCTTAGTCCTGTTGCTTCAGGTGATTATATCCTTACGTATGGTTTTCATGATTTCAACGGCAAATTCTCCTGGAAGCCGGATAAAAAGAAAAGCCTGAGCCTGAACCTTTACCAGGGAGATGATTACCTCAATTACTGGTCCCTGAATAAGGAAAAATACAGGATGGGTGATATCTGGGGAAACTGGCTGATCTCGTCAAAATACAATGCTATTCTGTCTTCCAGGTTATTTTCATCAAGTACCCTTTCCTTCACTCGCTATAGATTAAAACAATTCATGAAATACACTATACAGGATCAGGATACTTCCGCAGCGTATAGGGAAAGCTACAAATCTGCCGTGAGGGATCTTTCTTTCAGGTCAGGAATGAAGTTTACAGCATCTGAAAGCTGGTTCATTGAATTTGGGATTCAATGCTCCTTTCTATCCATGATTCCCAATGAGTCAAACGTTTCCACTAATCCGGCTCAGCATGTAACAAAGCCTGTCAATTCATTCGAATCAGCGATTTATGCTGATAACAGATTTATTTTGAAAGACAGATTGTCAATAACACCTGGTTTCAGGATCAGCACTCATCTGACAAGCGGATTCTCTGATCTTTCTTTTGAGCCGAGACTGAACGCAGACATCCTGTTAACGAAAAATCATTCCATCAGTTTTAGTTACATGAAGGTTTCGCAGTATTCACATCTTGTGTTCACTACCGGCAGCATAATGAATAACGAGGTCTGGATTCCGGCGGGTAAAAATATACCTCCTGCAAAGTCTGATCAGGTTACTGCAGGATGGAATGGCTCATTCATGAATGGAAAATTCTCTTCAGAGATTAGTATCTATTACAAGGACATGGACAATCTCTCCACTTACAAAGACGGATATACCAGCCTGATGGGTGATGGGAACTGGATTACAAAGGTTGAAACAGGCGGAAAGGGGAGATCGGTGGGGGTTGAATTACTGGTAAGAAAGAATTACGGTAACTGGACAGGATTCATCAGTTATGTCCGTTCAAAGACAACAAGGCAATTCCAGAACATAAATGGGGGAAACCAATATCTGTTTGATTATAATCGTCCAAATAACCTTTCTGTTAACCTTAATCGCAGGATTAAAGAAAATCTAAACCTTAATCTTGTATGGGTTTATCAGTCAGGTTTGCCTTATACTGAAGCAATCGGGAGGCAGTACATCCCGTCATTGATAAATGATATTGACGGGAACGATTTCTATTATGAGGGATTGATATACGGTGAGAGAAATGGCGCCAGGATGAAGGATTATCACAGGCTGGATGTCGGGTTGACATGGACCCATTACAACAGGAGAAACAACAAAGTTGACTGGAATTTTTCTATATACAACCTTTATAACAGGCATAATCCTGTTTTCTACTATTACAATTCTGACAAGTCTGGGAGTCTTCAAAATCCTCAATGGAATCATGACTTCAGACCATTATCTCTGTACCAGTTGAGTTTATTTCCTTTAATACCTTCCATATCATACAAAGTATATTTTGATCCTGATGAACGGAGAGCGAGAAAGGCATCCGAACAAGCGAATACTCTTCAAAAATCCGATGATTTGCAGAATTCGCCTTCATTTGCTTCAGGTGGTTCAAACATTAAGGATCGCTGGAATATAAAGGCAGATTACTCAGTCTCCACGGGCAAAGGGGCGAAGTATGATCCATATAAAGACAGAAGGTACTACCTTGAACTGAACTATGGAATTCTTGATTATGTTGAAGCAGGGCTTTATGGGGGGTACACAAGGATTCAGATGTGGGAACAGCTATCACCAACAGGATCTGTGGGATACCGGACAGGTGCATACATTTACGGCGTTAACTGCAATTTTCAGCTGCTCCCACTGGTCATTAAAAAAGATGATTTAAGGTTTGATCTGTATATCAGCGGAAAACTGGGAGGTCTCACATTAAATTCCAAGAAGAGCTATGAAGAACATTCTGTTGGAGCTGGTGCAACTTTGTATTTATTTAGACATCTTGGATTCTTTGGTGAATATTATCATGGTAAATTCTACAATAAGCCTTTACCTCCCAGTTCTGGTTTTGGTAAATCTTACAAGAACAAGATCAATTTCGGTATAGCTGTAAAATTTAATTGATAGTCATTGACTTGTACGGGAAGGATATAGTAATTGTAGATGTCTCGTTGCTTTGTGGTTCAGTGTTTTATTAATAGGATTACTCATGCTTCGTGATCCCATTGAGGGGATCCATGCAACCCAAATCATCCCTCATTCGCTGCGCTCATTATGGGATTTTTATTTTCAAATCCCTTAACCGGGCTTGTCCGGTACGGTGCTTTGAAAATAAAAATCCCGTTTACCTGACCGGTAAACGGGATGATTTGGGTTGCGGAGAAAGAGGGATTCGAACCCCCGGTCCGCCGATAGGCGGACAACGGTTTTCAAGACCGCCGCATTCGACCACTCTGCCATTTCTCCATTAATCCTCCGCTTTCTCAGCGAAGGAGGCTACATCATCACCCGGGATCAACACTACCTTAACCGTCATTTCACCCCCCGGAGTGATTTATGTAATCCGCCGCAAATATAATACACTTTTTGACTTTTTCGAATTTTTCCTGAAAATATACTAAATGTCAGAAATTCAGTGCAATAAACTATTTATTAACAGGATTTGAACATTTTAAAACTGCATAAAATCGCAAAACGCCACAGAATGGTGACTTGCGTATTATTTTTAAGAGATCTACTCGTTCCTGAAAAAAGGGCATTTTTGTTCTAAAACCGCCATTATTTGAGGAAAATAGGAAAAAATTATTTGCACATCATAATAAATGGAATATATTTGCAATCAATTAGAACCTTTGGTCTAACCTTTAAATCTTTCATTATGACAAAAAAAGAATTGGTAAATGCAATTGCTACTGATGCCGGCCTCTCAATAAAAGACTCAGGCAAAGCTTTAAATGCATTCGTCGCAGCTTTTGGAAAAGCTATGAAAAAAGGAAACAGGATCCAGCTTCCGGGTATGGGTACCTTTACAGTCAACAAGAGAAGTGCAAGAGTAGTCCGCAATCCGCGTACCGGTGCTAAATTAAATGTGCCTGCAAAGAAGGTTGTTAAATTCAAAGCAGCTCCCGCACTTAACAAAGGTCTTTAATCTTTTTATAAAGAGATTGCCTTGAGGGGTGTTTTTTATACACCCCTCTTTTTTTTACATGATGCATGCATCCAAAATTCTTTAGGACATAAGCCAGTTAAAGTATCCTTTTCTGCCCAATCACGATAAAACACTGTAATACAGCTCTTCTTGCAGGTCTATCGCAAATTTCTTCCTCCTGCCGCCGGCCTGACACGATTGAAATATATCAGTTTGTTTCGGATACACTAAACAGGAATTAATTCCCATTCATAAATTTGTTTTCAATTTTTTTACTATTTTTGGAAAGTTAATACCGGTTCAAATAAGGGCAAAATGAACTGCATAATTGTTGATGACGACAAACTGAGCTGCAAAGTTCTCGAGGGATACGTAAATAAATACTCATCCCTTAACCTTATTGGAATATTTAATGACGCCGTTTCAGCACGGAATGAAATAATCAGGCATAAGGATATCGACCTTATCCTTCTCGATATAAAAATGCCCGAGATGGACGGCTTCGATTTCATTGGAAGCCTCGACCATCCTCCAAACATAATCGTCGTTTCCGGAGGAGAGGAGTTCGCTCTCAAGGCATTCGATTTCAATGTAGTCGATTTTCTCCTTAAACCGGTTTCATACTCAAGGTTCTGCAAAGCCATCGATAAGACGGTCAGATACTTCTCTCCAAAGGAATATACCCCGGGAGGCGATGAGGAGATCTTCATCAAAAAGGGATCATCCCTTGTAAAACTGAAACTCAAGGATATCGTGTTCGTTGAAGCCCTCGAGAACTACGTGACACTCAATACCAACACCGACAAGTATACAATTCATTTCACCATGAAGGCAATTGAAAACCAGTTGCCGTCAGGCGTCTTCCTGAGAGTGCACCGGTCGTTTATCATCAACAAAAGCATGATACAGGCCATTAAGGAAAATTCACTCGATATTGTCGTTGGCCACACCATAAAAAATATTCCCGTCGGGAAATCATTCAAGGATTCCCTTCTTAACGATATTAACGTGATGGCCAAATAGTGCCCTCCTTATCATGCCTTCTAACCGTCAGCTTTTTCTTAAATTTCTGGGCCAGACCTCGGATCTGCCCATGCTTCTTGAAATTGAAAAAGCATCAGGCATCTACATGTATGCACCCGGCGGGGAAAAATACACAGATCTTATTTCAGGCGTTTCCGTAAGCAATACGGGACATTGCAATCCCAAAGTCGTAAATGCAGTAAAACAACAGGCCGAAGAATATATGCACCTG
>CAZTDW010000214.1:0-3486 GCA_964611835.1 uncultured Rikenellaceae bacterium
CCTTTTTGCTAAAGGGAAGGGGCAGGGGAAGGGTTAAGGTATCACCGGGAGACACTGGCAAAGAGTTAAGGAATCAACTTGTCTATGTCTGAATCCTTCTGATACTGAGCATAAAGTAAAAACAGGCGTTAGTGCGGTAAAAATCAATTTTCTGATTTTTTTATCATTCATTTTCAATGTGTTAAAAAATAAAACCGCACTAATTTTACCGAGCGTCACAAGTCAGGACCTTCAGGGGTACCTACACCGGGACATCCGTATTGCTGCTATTTGCTCCGGATCATGGTAAGAACCATCTTGAATTTCTCCACTGCCCGTACTGAATGGGGAATATTTGCAGGCATAATAATCACCTGACCAGCATTCAGGATATATGATTTGCCTCCGATTATTATTTCCCCTTTCCCTTCAACAACCTGTATAATCGCATCAAAAGGAGCAGTATGTTCACTCAGCGCCTCGCCCATTGCAAAGGAGAAAAGAGATATATTGCCGGTCTCTTTCTTTAAAACACTCTTGCTTACAATACCTCCGTCCGAATATTCTATCGACTCCGGGAAACTAAAGATCTTTGCTTTTTCAAACTCTATTGGATTCATATTACTTTGGTTTTACGGTAAATGATATCAAAATAATATCAAAATGATATCAGAATGATATCATAATAATATCAAATTAGTATCAAAATGATATCACTGTATTATTTTTTGATGTTGGGCGATTCAAGGCCATAACCCTTCTTTTTGTCTTCAGCCTTAAGCAGCAGGGCAAAAACAAGTGCAATAATACCGAAGCAGGTGAAAATTACCATCGGGAGAGTATAGTTATAGCTCGACACTTCCACTCCGTCGATCAGGTGGGTTCCGGTGATGCAGTATTTGTTCAGCACCCAGCCGATAAGTGCCGGAACTCCCATCAGCCCTATATTCTGAACCCAGAAAATCATTGCATATGCAGTACCCAGTTGTTTTTCCGGAATAATTTTCGGTACTGACGGCCACATTGCCGAAGGAACGAGTGAAAAGCCTATTCCCAGTATTATTATAAGCACAATTGCCAGAGGTGTCGACGTCAGGCCGGGAATCGAATACATTGCATGCACGAAGATCAGAAGCACTGCACCAAGGATCATTATCGAAGCACCTTTTCCTTTCCTGTCGTACAGATTACCGAACAGGGGTGTAAGGATCATTGTTCCAAAGGGCAGCATTCCCGGTATGATTCCTGCAATATCGGGTTTTACGTTAAACTTGTTTACCATAAGGTCCGTGGCATATTTCAGGAAAGGAAAAACAGCTGAGTAGAACAGAACACACAGTATTGCTATGAACCACCAGCCTTTGTTTGTGACTATGTATAAAATATCCTTTACATTGAATGATTCCTCTGAGGCAGGCTCGCTGTTTTCGTCTGCTGCAAGCTCAAGCGACCTGTCAAGCCTTTTATCCATAACAGTATAAAGGAAGAAGGCGATCATGCCAATGCAGAGCATTATCAGGCAGACAAGGATAGGTTTTGACACACCGTCAAGAGCCCGTGCTATCGGGACCGATGTCACCATTGCCAGGGTTGTTCCGATCCTTGCCGTAGCCATTTCAAGTCCCATTGCGAGTGCCATCTCTTTTCCCTTGAACCATTTTACAATAATTTTGGAAACAGTTATTCCGGCTACCTCCACACCTACCCCGAATATTGCAAATCCAAGGCCGGCAAAAACGACCTGTGCCTTCATCCCAAGAATCTCAGATCCATCAAGCGAGTGGGTTGAAACAGCCCAGTATTTAACGGCAGTTCCGATGACCATAATTATTGTAGCCATTTTTCCGGTGAACCTTACACCCATCCTGTCGAGTATAATTCCTCCGAAGATCAGCATCAGAAGGAATACATTAAACCATCCGTACGCACTTGTAAAAAAACCATATTCGGCGCTGTTCCAAAGAAGTTCTTTTTCCAACAGAGGTTTAAGCGGGGCCATAACATCTGTCAGATAATATCCGCACAGCATAGTAAATGAAACGACTGCAAGTGCCATCCACCTGGCGCTCTTAGAATCACGCAAAGTTTTTCTTATTGTTTCCATAAAATCAGATAATGAAATTCATAAGCAGTAAATGTAGAAAATATTTCGATGTAACTCCCGGCAACAAAAAGTTTGTCGAACATTTCAGACAATAAGTTGTTTAAAACAATGAAATGTCAGGATAATACGTTCTGAAAGTAAAAATTGATTTAATTTGCACGAGATTTGTTGATCAAGAAAAAACATTTATGAAGAGGACACTAATACTTTTGTTTCTGGCCGGGATTGCATCAGTGGCATATCCGCAGAATGGACAGGTGAAGTGGTACACGATCCAGGAAGCCGAAAAGATGAGCAATCAGTCACCACGGCCAATCTTCATAGACACCTACACCGACTGGTGCGGATGGTGTAAAAAAATGGATCAGGAAACCTTCACAAATAATGTAATTGCAGAAATACTGAACACCAAGTTCTATCCTGTAAAATTCAATGCTGAAGGAAAAGAAAACATCTCATTTCTTGGTCAGACATTTGTAAATGACGGAAAGAGCGGAAGGGCCCATCAGCTGGCAGTAGCACTTCTGCAAGGCCAGATGTCGTACCCTACAGTAGTTTTCCTTACAAAGCAGGATAATAAATATTCCGTATCGCCGGTACCTGGTTTCAGGCAACCCAGGGACATGGAAATGCTGCTTACTTATTTTGCCGACAAGGCATACCAGACCCAGAAATGGGAAGATTACCAGAAGAGCTTCAAAGGAAAGATCCAGTAATAACAGTTATCTGCCGATAATAAAATTTGAGGGCATCTGCACAACTTCACCGAACTGATAGATCAGGTGTCTGGTGTTGTTTAGAAGTTCGTTCCCGTATGTGATCTTTATCTGCAAAACCTCAGGCGCCCGGAAGTAAAGCTTGTCATTTTTGGGTTTCTGGGAAGATGACGTATTTCTGTTGATTACTGCAAGAGGCCTGGTTTTTGCTTCGGGCAGGAACTCAATCACGAGGGGAGTTCCTGATTCGCCTGAAGGGGAAGATGGCCCGCCGGTTTCAGAGAACATACATATCGTTACTGGTTTTCCGGTCATCGCTTTCTCAGGAATGATCTGATAGTGAAAAGAATGAGATTCCTTCCATATTTTCCCTGCAAAGAGATCGGTATAATCCTTTTCCAGACGGTTCATCTCATTAATAGCAAATTCGTTCTGTGGAAACACATTCGTTTCTCCTGTAAGTATAAGGTGTTTTCCGTCCCTCATTTCCATCAGCCGCCTTGCAGCTCTTTCTGCCAGCTGATCCAATGACAGTTTCTGCTTCTTTTCAACCAGATAAGGGATCCTTATAAAGGCTGTATCAACATTTACCACTTTATATACAGTATCCCTCCGTTCCTGAAAATATTCATCAAGGCTGCTCGATCTGGGAGCCGATGAATATTTTCAGGAACGGAGGGATACTGT
>CAZTDW010000214.1:3496-7035 GCA_964611835.1 uncultured Rikenellaceae bacterium
CAGCCGTTCCTGAAAATATTCATCGGCTCCCAGATCGAGCAGCCTTGATGTAGTGTAATCAGATGGCCGGCCCGAATTTAGCCTGGAGCCTCTATTATAGATTTCAGGATTAAGATCAAGGATAAGACCTTCCTTTTTCAGTGCAAGAACATTGGTGCGGAAAATATTGTCTGCTTCGATCATGTAAAACTGCGACGGATCCAGCTCCGAGTGTGAACTGACAGTGATACTTCTTATCTTCCAGTATTCACGTTCATTCTTAATAACATCCCTCAGGCCCAGATAATCCTCGGCATAACGTGCATATGGTCCTGGTTTCTCAATAATCCGGACGGCATCAATATTTATGTCCAGCACCGAAAGAGGAAGTCCATACACCAGTGATCCGTCTGAAAAGGCCATGAGGTCAGACAAAGGATTAACAACGGCACCCGATTCTTTGATCTTTCCCGAGGTGGAACAGGCGACTGCCAGGACGGCAATGGAAACAAGGATGGTGAATTTGGATAGTACTTTCATTTTTTTCTGATTACAGGGGTTAAAAGTTATACTCATAAAATTGTTTTTACCATGATATTATATAGCGTTATGCCGATGATCGCAGTTTCACGAAAGCATTTCCGATATTGTCGATAATATCAGAAGCAATTATCGATTCAGGGCTGCTTTTTCCTGCAGCCAGATCTCCTGCAAGCCCGTGCAGGAAAACAGCTGCAACAGCAGCATTCCCGGAAGAATAGCCCTGAGCCAGCAGGGCAAGGATCATTCCCGTAAGCACATCTCCGCTGCCGGCAGTTGCCATTCCGGGATTTCCGGTGCTGTTAAAGAATATTTTCCCGTCGGGAGTGGCAACGGATGTGTACGCGCCTTTTAATACGACAACGCAATTATATCTGACAGCAAATCCGGACTGCTTTTCAAGCCGTGAATATCCGTTACCGGATTTTCCGGCGATTCTTTCAAATTCTTTCAGGTGAGGAGTGAGAACTGTTTTTTCAGGCATGACGGACATCCATTTATCATTGATTCCCAGGATATTAATTCCGTCAGCATCGATAACAAGTGGTTTTGACCTGTTGAGCAGTACAGAGTGAAAAGCTTTTTGAGTAACGGGATCGGTGCCGATTCCGGGTCCTATGCCAATGGCATCGAATCGTTCCGTCTCTCCTATCTCAGAAACGATCTCCGCATTGGCATCGGGTTGTGACATAGCTTCCGGAACGCTGGTCTGTAATATCTGATTTCCGGAACCGGGAATATGGCAGGTAAGAAGACCGATACCGGTTCTCAGGGCAGCCCTGGCACCCAGCACCGCAGCACCCATTTTGCCCTTTGATCCTGAAATCAAAATACCATGCCCGTAAATGCCCTTGTGATCAAATTTCTTTCTGGCTTTCATGAAAGAAATTATTGCATCCGGCTCCAGCAATGAATATGGCGTCTGAATTTCCTTTATTGCCTTGCTGCTCAACCCGATAGGAAGGACAACCCATTCACCGGTGAACCTCGCATTCTCTGCAAACATGAACGAGAGTTTTGGGAACTGAAAGGTCAGCGTATAGTCAGCCTTCACCACGGATTCCAGATCGTTTTTTCCGTTATCTTCTCCAAAAAGGCCGGAGGGAATATCGATGGAAACGATTGTACACCCCGTCTGGTTTATAAATCTGATTATATCCGATGCCAATCCGTTTGCCGGCCGGGCCAGCCCCGATCCGAAAATTGCATCGACCAGAACATCATCAGGCCGGAAATCAGGTATCTGATCCCTGCGCGAGACAGAAATAAACGGCACATTAGTCTCCTGCCGCAGCCTCTGGTGATTTATTTTCCAGTCAGGTGAAGTCTTTTCAGATATATTCAGATCGTAAACACCTACATTATACCTGTTAGATGCCAGCATTCTGGCAAGGGCAAGCCCGTCTCCCCCGTTATTGCCCGGACCGGTAAAGATCAGCACTCTTCGGGTTCTGTCAAAGGATTTCATGTACCACAGAAGCAGCTGACCGGCAGCTCTCTCCATCAGGTCAAATGAAGAAACCGGTTCAGTCCTGATGGTGATATCGTCAATTTCTCTGATCTGTTCGCAGGTAAATATCTTCATTTGTCATACTATTATCTGCAAAATTACGATCTTACTCCGGTATTTAAAATTAAGTTGATTTTTTACTGTTAAAAAGATATAATATATTTGTTTCAATCTGTAAGTGCTTTAATTTACAGGTAAACCTGATTTTCTGATTGTTAATTTTGCTTTTCTAACAGATTATTAACCGGTTAAATAAAAATTATATGCTTAAGAATCATCCAAAGGGTTTGCTAGTAGCCTTCTTCTCAAATATGGGAGAAAGATTTGGTTTTTATACCATGATGGCCATTCTGGTATTGTTTTTACAGGCAAAGTACGGGCTTTCTGCAAAGAATGCAGGTGACATATACAGCTGGTTCTATTTTGCCATTTATGCACTTGCCCTTGTTGGAGGGATTCTGGCTGATTCAACAAAGAAATACAAGCTGGTAATTCTTTCCGGCATAATAATAATGTTTGCCGGGTATATTATTATGGCTGTTCCAGGAATGTCGCTAACTATCACCATCATCGGCCTGATGACCATTGCCCTGGGGAACGGTCTTTTCAAAGGTAACCTGCAGGCTGTTGTAGGACAGATGTATGATGATCCCAAATACTCAAAATTACGCGACACGGCGTTCATGATATTCTACATGGGAATAAATGTTGGTGCATTCTTTGCACCGTTTGCAGCAAACGGGATGCGCAACTGGTGGCTTAAAGTCAACGGATTTGCCCACGACGCAAGCCTTCCGGCATTGTGTCACCAGTACGTAAATGGAACGCTTCCCGACAATTCTGTTCTGCAACAGCTTGCAGACAAGGCGAGCCTTTCAGGGCCTGTTGCTGACCTGTCGGCATTCGCTTCCAATTATCTTGAAGTCTTTTCAAAGGGTTATAATTATGCATTCGGTATTGCTGCCGGTGCAATGGTAATTTCCCTTCTTGTATATGTGATTTTCAACAAGCTTCTTCCCAACAAGGAAGTAAAAGCTGCAGCCGTATCATCTGAAAAGATCGATTTCAAGCCGGTTCCGTTCATTGCTGCTGCCGTTGCAATGGGTGTCACTGCTTTCGGACTCCATTTTATCAAGCAGGTTGGATGGGCAGCCGGTTTTGCATTCGGGCTTTTTGCAGCTTTCGTAACATGGATCATACTTTCTTCACGCAAGGAGGAAAGGGCACGCATCACCTCACTCGTACTTGTATTTGTTGTTGTCATATTTTTCTGGATGTCATTCCATCAGAACGGATTGACTCTTACGCTTTTTGCCAGGGATTATACCGTTAAACAGGTTGGCCCGTTTACAAATCTGTTCTTTACCCTTCCCTCAATGCTTGCAGTAATCGGTTCCATAGCAGGAATAGTAATTCTGATATACAAAAGTATCAGGGCAAAAACAAAAATTGCAGGCGGGATATTGGTGCTTGTCTCCTTCTGGCTGGCCGCGATCTATCTTACAGGGTT
>CAZTDW010000215.1:0-7031 GCA_964611835.1 uncultured Rikenellaceae bacterium
CAGATTCCAACAAGGAATAATCCGGCAGAGGAGATTTTGCGATATCGGCAAAATTATCTGATTTATATATCTTTTTCGGTTCTCCCCTTATAAGATCAGAAATAAAGTGAGGCAGTGTTATTTCTGCTTCATTCAGAACCAGATGATCAATTTCAGGGAATTGACCATATTCTTCTGTAAACAATGGCCCTCCTGCTACTATTTTAGACTCAAGCAGTAAACACCTTTTTATGATCTCCTTCACAGATGCAAGCTGAACAGACATTGCGCTGATAAAAACATAATCAGCCCAATTGATATCACTGTCTTTAAGTCTTGAAACATTAAGATCAACAAGCTTCCTGCTCCATTTTTCAGGTAATATTGCAGCGACTGTAATTAAACCCAATGGGATATTTGATGCTTTTTTAGATATAAACTTAAGAGCATGTTTAAAACTCCAATATGTATCGGGATACTCCGGATAAACCAATAAAATATTCATCAGGTTTCTGTTTAAAAATTTGATCAAAGGTATTTCCGGAAAGTCTGTGCAGAAAAAAAATGGGACTATTCCCATATCTTATGGGATCAAATCACAATAATTCAGACCAGTGTAATTTATCCGGGACCAATGAAATTCGCCCCATGGATGGTCAGAGCGCTTCTTTGAGCTTCAGAAGATATTGTCTTGATACAGGTATCTTTTCAGTATATCCCTTTAGTTTCAGCCAGTGATTTCCATAATCCCTGTTAAGTTTTTCCACGTAATGCAAATTTATAATGCATGTTCTATGGCACCGGATAAAATTTGAATAAGGTTTTACCTGAAGTTCAACATTCTTCAGAGTATTCCTGATTAGTTTCCTCCTGATATTTTCACCATCCATGTAGGCCACTTCAACATAATTATCAGCCGATTGGATTAAGACAACCTCTGCTGCAAGAAGTGTGAGATTTTCATTACCGGTTTCAGTAATAAACTCAATGGATTTGCTCAGGGTGTCCTCTTCGTATTTTTCAATCCTCTTCTGTACCAGTTTACGTTCAGAAACAAGTGTTTTAATTTGATGGATAAAGGTTCTGTTTTTTTCATATATGCTCAGAACAACAGGAGGTATAATACAGATTAGAACTACCTTGAACATTATATAGAATGTTATCCCTACTGAACCAACATACCTGAGATAAAAGGCAAAAGCTACTGAACAAAGAATTATAACAATGAAACCACTTAGATAAGAACTGATATTTTTCCCATTCTCCCTCTCCGGATTTTTATAAATGAACCATAGCATGGATGAAGTAACCATGAGCAGAATTAAAAAGACTATTGCCCCGAAACCTGCTACAAACAATAACCTGTTGTTAAAATCGAACCGTGTTATCGTGAAAGGCTGGAAAAAAAGAATGAATAAAAAAATCCCGAAGCTGATACTAACGAAAAGCCCTATTCTATTATTCAAAGATTGAATCAACAGCTTCAGTCGGTTATTCATTGTCGGGAAAAAGATCTCATTATTGCCTACTGTTCAAATGAATAACTATTCTTAAGAACAGTAATTCAAAATTAATACTTTTCAGGATTTGTTGCTATCTTAAAATTCAGCTGATTCTTCCGTTTTTAATAATTTCCTCTAAAAAAAGAGATTCTAATCATTACTATTTGAGGTGCCAGCTTAATAATCCGTAATTATGGGATTATCCTAAAAAAATGCCGAACTTGTATGATTATTAGTAAAACCAGATGATGACAAAAAAAACAGGATTATATGTCATTAAAAAAGCGCTGGCCGGAATTACAATTATTTCCTTAATGACGCCTTCACTAATTGCACAGAGAGCTTCATTTGTGTTTGACAACCTTAAACGCACCTTTAAAATCTATCTTCCGGCAAATTATTTAAAATCCTCAAGCTTACCTTTGGTCATAGCCTTACATGGCCGGGGCGGAAATGGTGAAAGTATGATCCTGCTTACACGCAAAGGTTTTAACAAACTCGCAGATAAAGGTGGATTCATCGTGGTTTATCCCGACGGAATAGATCTTAACTGGAACGACGGCAGAATGGATGAGGAGTCAAACGATAGGGCACACAGGGAAAACATTGACGATGTGGGCTTCATTTCCGCATTAATAGACTCGATGATAACGAGTTACAATATTGATCCTAAAAGAGTTTATGTTACTGGTATTTCCAATGGAGCTATAATGTCATATCGCCTCGCTTGTGAACTGACATACAAAATAACCGCAATTGCCCCGGTAGACGGAAGTATTCCCATTTCGTTTTTTCCTGAATGTTCTCCGTCGCGACATATTTCGGTATTGGCTATAAACAATACCAATGATCCCCTGGTCCCATATGATGGAGGTGATATTTACGGAAGTATTCGCAGGGTAAACCTGGGTAAGGTATTATCTGTGAATGAATCAATTATGTTTTGGGTAAACTGGAACAGTTGCTCGGTTTATCCGGTTATTACTGATGAACCTGACAGAGATCCCAAAGATGGAACAAGAGTCAAAAGCATGCACTACTCAAATGGATTGGACGGTACGGAAGTAATTTTATATTCTGTTGAAGGCGGCGGTCATACATGGCCCGGTGGTTTTCAGTATTTGCCAGTCTGGATCATAGGAAAGACAAGCAGGGATATTGATGCCAACGAGATCATATGGTCCTTTTTTAATAATCATTCTATGTAAATGTTTGGACTATAAAGCGTACCTTAATTAAATGCAGATGCAACAGTGCCTGTGAAAGCCCTGTTGCACAATATAATTCCGAAATCATATATAACTGAGATGTTATATTCAAAGTTGTCAAATGGCTGATATACATAAGAATACGCGCTTTTTTAAGGAGAAGGGATGGCTAAAGCTCGATAATGCCGCTAAGCTTTTTCCGGCTATTGTCTCGAACGATCTGACATCTGTGTTCAGGATCACCGCATTGCTGAATGAACCAGTGAAATATTCTGCCATCAGGGAAGCCGTGGAAATAACTTCGAAAAGGTTTCCCTACTTCAGCGTCTCGCTGCGAAGTGGTCTGTTCTGGCATTTTCTGGAGTTCAACGATCAGCCTCCACGCATACAGGTTGAAGAAAAGATCCCATGTACTGCCTTTGCCCTCAAAAGAAGGAATGAACCTCTTTACCGGATAATAATTAAAAATAACAGGATTTCAGTTGAATTCATTCATATACTTACCGATGGAGGAGGCGCCATGGAATATCTTAAATCCCTCCTTTACACGTACCTGACAATTACCGGAAGAAAAATAAGCTCACCAGGTAAAATTATCCTGCCCGGCACGCCTGTATCAGAAGAGGAGCTGGAAGACGGATACAACAAATTCTTTCGAAAACTTCCGCCACCGGTAAAACTTGTCAAAGCCTGGCATTTACCCTTCAGGCTTAATGACAGACCAAGGTTAAGAGTTATCCATGGTGCTGTAAATGTTAATGAGATCCTTGACCTTACCCGCAGGTACAAAGTTTCTGTTACAGAGTATTTCGTTTCTGTCTATCTTTTCTCGCTTCAGGAGATATATAATTCAGATAAAAGGAATCATAACAAGCGACGACGAAAAGTCCTGAGGGTTGAAGTACCTGTAAATATGAGAAGCAAGTTACCCAGCACGACTATGCGCAATTTTTCCCTTTTTGTGTTGCCGGAGCTTGACCTCCGGCTGGGTACTTATACCTTTGAAGAGATAATAATATCAGTCCATCATCAGTTGCAGATGAGTGCAGATATAAAACAGATATCACGGTTCCTTTCATCCAACGTCAGTTATGAAAAGCTTTTTCTGATCAGGATACTGCCCCTTTTCATAAAGAAGATGGCTATTTCTGCCATTTACAGGGGGCTCGCTTCAAAGCGTTTTACAGGCATTATGACAAATATGGGGATTGTGGCACTACCTGAAGAAATGAATGAAATGATAGATTCTTTAGAACTCATTTCACCGCCTCCAAATCCCAAAGTAAAAATAGCCTGTGCACTTGTCTCATATAAGGACAAGCTAAGGATCAGTTTTAGTAATATAACAAAATCCCAGGAGCTTGAGCGTTATTTTTTCCGTCAGCTTGCCGCTGATGGTGTACATGTAAAGATTCTGAACTGAAAATTAGAAAAAGATTATGAGTATATGCGTTAATTGCGGAGTTGAGCTTGATGACGGACTGGAAACATGCCCGCTTTGCGGTAAGTCTCCGCACAATGAAAGCTCAAAAGAAAACCTGTCGTTAAACTACCCTTCGGATATCATCCGGGTCCAGAAAAAAGAATACAACAGATATCTCTGGGAGCTTGGCGGGATAATTGCATTCTCCGGACTCGCGGTCTGTACAATTGTTGATCTACTAATAGGTGAAGGTCTTAAATGGTCTCTGCTCTCAGATGTTTCAATACTGGCATCGTGGGTGATTGTAACCCTGTTTGTGTATGCATACAGGCGACCATTGCTGCTGGTATCAGGCATGATGCTGACAATCCTGGCAACGGTTTTTTTAATTGATCTTATACTGCCGGGAAGAAGCTGGTTCCTGCCCGTTGGACTTCAG
The DNA here is from genome assembly GCA_964611835.1 of uncultured Rikenellaceae bacterium. Taxonomy (GTDB): domain Bacteria; phylum Bacteroidota; class Bacteroidia; order Bacteroidales; family VadinHA17; genus LD21. Next base: position 4,552 of record CAZTDW010000215.1, read on the forward strand.
ATCACTGTTGCAGCATTTATCACGACAGGCATTATACTGATTCTATGCAGGACCGCTCATTTCAAAGGACTGAATGTCATAGCCACAGCATTGATCGTGTTATCGGGACTTTGTGTCATTACCGAAATGGTTCTGGACCGGTACCTGAATGGATCTGTTGATCTCAGGTGGTCACTGGTTGCAGCTATTTCAATTCTCCCTGTTGCGCTTGTGTTTTTCTTTTACCATTACCGTCTTAAGAGGGGAAACAGGCTTGACAGTTTTTTCCATGTTTAAAATCCTGAATAATTCAAAAACACTAACTTGCATCATTCTTTGATTTTAAATGAAAAAGACTGCATTTACCATCTTGTTTTGTCTGGCAGCGTTCAACACAATCCATCCTCAGAATCAAAATAAAAAAAGCGTATTGAACATAAGTTCAGGATGCTCAGTCCCTTTTTATGAATTTGCATTCAGAACGATGGAGCCGAATGCCGGTTTTTGCGCCCCGGGTTTAAATCTGGAAGCTGATTTCATGAGGTATACCGGCAGGTTTTTTGGCCTGTCTGCAACGATGGGTTACGCTTCATTATTTTTCAGAAAGAATGAATATAAGGCTCAATATGACCGTATCCTCAACGGTTACGGTCAGAACAAAGTTGAAGCCGGCAATTACCAGATACTGAAAGGAGTACTCGGGTTTATCCTTAAGATCCCCGAGACCAGGCATACTGAAGCACTTCTGATCTTCCAGCTGGGTATAGCCAGGAGCGTACATCCCAACCTTAACGTTACCAATTCGAAACTTGGTTTGATCAACTCCGTCAGCAAAACCGGCGACTGGAATCCTATAAGCAATGTCGGATTAAAAGTCAATTACTGGCTGACGGAAAAGTATGGCATAGGCCTGAATTATAACATGAATTTCACAAGACCGGATTTTTATGACCAGACCAGTATCGAAAAGTCGTTCTCCCTTCCGGTAAGGTATATGAATATCAATGCCGGAATATTGATAAAACTGTAATCTGTTTTCAGATGAAGAAAATAGCTTGTATATTCCTCCTGCTTAATTTATTGATTTCCTGTGAACAACAGAGGCTTTGGTTCGACAAGGGCATTATCCCTCCCGTTCCGGTTAATTTTTACGATGTCAATTCGGCATATGACGATTTTAATTCGGACCTCGACATAACCTGGAACACGAAATATTTCACTCTTATCTTTTCAACCAACAGGGCTTCCGGCGGACAGCACTTTGACCTGACAGGATTTGAAGGACGTATCGAATCCGACCTTCTGACAGGGGAGTTTGAAATCACGGCAGAATCCAGGAGATACGATATATTGCAAACCATAAACACACCGTATAATGAGCTTGGGCCATACTTCACACACGAGCTGACTTACCCTGAAATATGGAAAAAAGGCACTGAGGCTAAACGGTTCTTTTATTCAAGCGACATATCAGGAAACGGAAATATCTACTGCTGTTACTACACCAACTATTTCGAAGTTACCGGGGGTAAAGTGCCGCTGACAAGGATAAATACTGAATCAGAAGAAGGTTACTTTTCAATTCATGATGGAGAAACCGGAAATAAGGAAACCGCCTATTTTATGTCGGACCGTAACGGTAATTACGACATTTTCAGGGTGGTGGGTGAGCAGAACATGCTTATTGACCAGTCCCTTTCTGTAACAACAGGCAGGGTTGATGAGCTAAACACCAGCGCCGACGACAAGTGTCCTTACATCTGCGGCAACATTATGGTTTTTACTTCAGACCGTGATGGAGGCTTTGGCGGATTTGACCTGTATTATTCAGTTCATAACGGGCAGGAATGGTCGGCTCCTGTAAATTTCGGAGATGAAATAAACTCTGAATTTGACGAATACAGACCGGTTCTTGTTTCCACCGAAAAGGAAGGATTCCTGAATGACCTGATGATCTTCTCCTCCAACCGGCCAGGGGGAAGAGGCCTTTTCGACCTTTATTACGTCGGCATCAAAAGGCTGAACTGAATACTGCCTTTTTCATCACATCACCTCCCAATAACAAATATTGCAATTCTAATGTAAAGTTTTGAAATCCAGCACTATTTGCATTTAAAAAATCTAATTACGTAATTAAATACGTAATTAATTACGTATTTAATATGCTTATGTACTCACTCACAGGTCAATCGGAAAGATTCAGCTGTTTTTTCATAGCATTGGATCACAAAGTACCGGATGACATGAATATTTTACATCATGGCAATGATCTTATCTTCCCATGGATCATGATGGCCGGGGGGAAACACCATTACCATCCTGCCTCTGAATAACATATAAAGGATTTTTTTTGTATTTTGCAGCCATGCAAAAACCAATTAAAACTCTGTGAGATGAAAAAGAACAAAACTGCCAAAAACAGACCGGTTCCTTCTTCTTCAATCAGACCGGCAGCAAAAAAAATAAGCAGGCGTATGGTTCTGAAAGGCCTGATCCTGGCA
>CAZTDW010000216.1:0-6907 GCA_964611835.1 uncultured Rikenellaceae bacterium
ACCAGATCGGATCCTAAACAACAAATCTCAGCTTTATTGCCGACGGGAACGGAATAAGCAGTATTAGAGACCTTCAGAAAAATTATATTCAGCAGTATGAGATTAATGTAGTTTCGGTAAGTGAACAGTTCAGTCCTCTTATAAACCTTGATTTTAACTGGAAGAGCAATCTCACATCAAGATTTGAATGGAGAAAATCACGCACAGTAGCTCTGAACCTTACAAGCAACCAGGTAACCGATGCAAGGATAAACGAGCTTGTCTTCGGAGCGGGATACCGGTTTGATGATGTCCAGGTAATTCTAAAGACCGGAGGAAGTCAGCGGGTCCTGAAAAGCGACCTTAACATAAGATTTGATCTTTCGATAAGGGACAATAAGACAATTGCCAGAAAGCTTATTGAGAACGTAAATCAGCCTGTGGCAGGCATCAAGGTATTCACGATAGGGGCCACTGCCGACTACGTACTTAGTGACAGGTTCAATCTGCAGCTGTTTGCAGATCATACCCTCAATAATCCATTTGTGGCGACAACTTTCCCGACATCCAATACAAATTTCGGATTCAGTCTTAAATTCACACTTGTCCAGTAAAAATAGCCCGGAGGTAAAAAGATCCCGGTAAGACGCCTGTCAAATCAGGAGACTTCTGAAACTGAAATTAAGTGACTAAAATCCTGATCAGGCATGAAAAAATTTTCTATTTTTAGGTCGGACAAAATAAGGGATTTCAAATATTAACCAATAATTACCACTTATCCATGGTTGTACCTGAAAGTTTATTATACACTAAAGACCACGAATGGCTCAGGGTGGAAGGTGAATTTGCCTATGTAGGCATAACTGATTTTGCACAGGGGGAGCTGGGCGACATTGTATTCGTTGAGATTGAGACCCTTGGAGAAATCCTGAAAAAAGAAGAGGTTTTCGGGACAATTGAAGCCGTAAAGACAGTATCCGACATGTTTATGCCTGTGAGCGGAGAGGTGGTTGAAGTCAATTCATACCTCGAAAACACACCTGATGTGGTTAACAAGGATCCTTACGGGAACGGGTGGATGATTAAGATCAGGATCACGGATCCTGATGAAGTCAGTGAACTGCTCTCTTCAGAGAAATATCTTACCCTGCTATAAGGTTTTCTTTATTTCAACTTGCTGGTAGCCTTCAATAATATCTCCGTTTTTGATATCGTTGAAGTTGGCTATGTTAAGTCCGCATTCGTAACCTCCGACAACCTCTTTTACATCATCCTTAAAGCGCTTCAGGGAGCCAAGTTCTCCGGTGTAAATAACAATGCCGTCACGGATTATCCTGACTTTGGTGTTACGGGTAATTTTACCTTCCTTGACATAGCATCCTGCTACTGTTCCGACTTTTGTGACTTTGAAGATCTCCCTTATTTCGAGCGTTGCGACTATTTCTTCCTTCACCTCAGGAGAAAGCATGCCTTCCATTGCTGCCCTGATCTCCTCTATAGCATCGTAGATTATTGAATAGAGCCTGATGTCTATTTCCTCCTTTTCTGCCAGTTTTCGTGCACTGAGTGAAGGTCGTACCTGGAATCCTACGATAATGGCATTTGATGCAGCGGCCAGAAGAATGTCCGATTCTGATATCTGTCCGACAGCCTTATGGATGATATTAAGCTGGATCTCAGGCGTTGAAAGCTTTATAAGCGAATCACTAAGAGCTTCCACAGACCCGTCAACATCACCTTTAACAATGATGTTAAGCTCCTGGAAGTTGCCAATGGCAATTCTGCGTCCTATCTCATCAAGGGTAATATGTTTCTGTGTTCTTAGACCCTGTTCCCTCTGAAGCTGTGCTCTTTTTGTTGCAATATCCTTGGCTTCGCGGTCACTATCCATTATGTTGAATTTGTCACCCGCCTGGGGGGCTCCGTTCAATCCGAGGATGACAGCCGGAGTAGCGGGTCCCACTTCATCAACTTTATATCCTCTTTCGTTGTACATCGCCTTTATATGTCCGAAACAGCTTCCGGCTATCATTATATCGCCTACCCTGAGAGTACCTGCTTTAACAAGAACAGTGGCTGTAAAGCCCCTTCCCTTGTCAAGAGAAGACTCAATTATTGTACCTATTGCGGGCTTGTCAGGATTAGCTTTCAGGTCGAGCATTTCAGCTTCCAGCAATACTTTTTCCAGGAGCAGGTCAATATTAAGCCCGCTTTTTGCCGATATTTCCTGAGACTGATATTTCCCTCCCCAGTCCTCGACAAGATAGTTCATATTGGCCAGAGCTTCTTTTATCTTTTCAGGATTTGCGGTGGGTTTATCAATCTTGTTTATTGCAAATACTATTGGGACGCCTGCCGCCGATGCATGATTGATCGCTTCGATAGTCTGAGGCATCACCCCGTCGTCGGCAGCAACCACAATGATTGCAATATCGGTTATCTGTGCTCCCCTGGCCCTCATGGCTGTAAATGCTTCATGACCCGGGGTATCGAGGAATGTAATTTGTCTGCCATCATCGAGGATCACACCGTAGGCTCCGATATGCTGTGTTATGCCACCGGCTTCCCCCGCAATTACATTTGTGCGACGGATGTAGTCAAGCAGCTTTGTCTTGCCATGATCAACATGACCCATGACAGTAACGATTGGCGGCCTTGGATGAAGATCCTGTTCCTCATCTTCAATCTCCCTGACAGCCTCCTGGAGTTCGGCACTCACAAATTCAACCTTGAATCCGAATTCATCTGCAAGAAGAGCCATTGTTTCGGCATCCAGACGCTGATTTATCGAGACAAACAGGCCGAGGTTCATGCAGGTTGATATTATTTCCGTGACGGGAATGTTCATCATTGTTGCAAGCTCATTGACTGAAACGAATTCAGTTACCTTCAGGATATTCTTTTCCAGTTCGAGCTTGTCCTCCACTTCACGATGCTTCTGGCTGATCAACTCCCTTTTCTCCCTGCGGTACCTTGATCCTTTCGACTTGCCCTTGGTTGTAAGTCTGGCAAGTGTTTCCTTTATCTGTTTCTGGACTTCCTCCTCGTCAACTTCGGCATGGACCGATCTTTTCTTAATTACTTTCTTTCCTCCCTTGTCTTTCCGGTCGGGTTGGACTGGCTTTTCCACCGGTACCTGTTCCTTTTCCTTGGAAATCCTTTTTCTTTTCTTCTTCCTTCTGAAATCTGATTCGCCCTCAATATTTACCTGCTGATATTGACCAGGTTTCTTTTTCTCCTCAACCGGGAGCTCAATTTTCCCCACTACTGTCAATCCGGATAATTTCTTGATCTCCGGTTTAAACAATTCAACGGTTTCTGCCTCTTCCGGTTCCGGAGTCACCGGCAAAACCTGTTCCTGGGTAAGAGCCACAGCTTCTTCTTTCACTGCGGGTTCATGTGTCACGGTATCTGGCTTCGGTGCGGCCGGTCCGGTTTCTTCAACTGGCTTTTTTTCCTTTGGTTTGGGCTTTTCTTCCTTCCTGGGGGCTTTCCCTTCCCCTGCTACTGTTTCAAGGTCGATTTTCCCAACAATGTGAAGGTCAATAACGGATTTAGGCGGTTCTTCCTTTTTCGTCTCTTCGGGGGAAACCTTTTCAGGTTTGGCCGCTTCTTTTTTCTCTGCTTCCGGCTGAACGGTTTCTTTCTGTACTTTCTTTTCGGTTACCTCCTGGGGCGGCTCGGGTTTCTGAACCTTTGGCTTTAATGTTTTTTCAAGGTCAATTTTGCCGACAAGCTTGATGTCGGGTTTTCTGATCTCGGTCTTTATATCCACGACCTTTTTCGATGCGGATGTGTCCTTGATCAGAACCTCTTCATCCCTTTCCTGATCTTCTCCGGCATTTTTTTCAGCGAAATCCTCTATGGAAACAGTCTCTTTTTTCCGGTGAAGATCTTTAAGAATAAGCTTTTCTGACTCCTTCTTAACATTCAGATCGCTGCTGTACTCTTTTAAAAGCAACAGATATGCATCGTGAGGTAGTTTTGTGTTTGGATTAGGATCAAGATCAAATCCCTTCTTATGCAGGAATTCCACAATCGTGGAAATCCCCACATTGAATTCACGGGCCGCCTTACTCAATCTTGTTGCCTTAATATCCTCTGTCATAAATTTGCCTTGCTTTCTTAAATCTTGAAAAACTTTATATCGTGTTAAAAGCAGATCATTCAAATTCCGCTTTCAGAATATTGACCACTTCCTTAACTGTCTCTTCTTCAAGGTCAGTCCTCTTTACAAGATCGCTTATGGAAAGATTCAGGACACTTCTTGCGGTATCGCAACCGATAGCTTTCAGCTCATCGATGATCCATTCTTCAATCTCATCGCTGAACTCTTCCAGATTAACGTCTTCTTCATCTTCACCTCCCGGCTCCCTGTATACATCGATCTCATATCCTGTCAGCTGACTGGCAAGCTTTATGTTGAGACCTCCTTTTCCGATGGCCAGTGAAACCTCATTGGGTTTAAGATATATTTCAGCCCTTTTGGTCTCTTCTATCAGCTTTATTGAAGTTATTTTTGCCGGGCTTAAGGCTCTCTGGATGAACAGCTGGTTATTTGATGTGTAGTTAATGACATCGATGTTCTCGTTCCGGAGTTCCCTTACTATGCCATGGATCCTGGAACCCTTCATTCCCACGCAGGCACCGACCGGATCGATGCGCTCATCGTACGATTCTACTGCAACCTTGGCACGTTCTCCGGGTACCCTGACGATTTTCTTGATTGTTATGAGCCCGTCGAAGATTTCAGGAACTTCCAGTTCAAACAACCTTTCAAGGAATACGGGAGATGTACGGCTAAGGATGATGAAGGGAGTATTATTCCTCATCTCCACTTTGATAACAACCGCACGTATCGAATCTCCTTTTCTGAAATGGTCTGAAGGGATCTGTTCGCTCTTGGGAATTATCAGTTCATTTCCATCATCGTCGAGTACGAGGATTTCACGTTTCCATACCTGGTAAACCTCTCCTGTGACTATTTCTCCGATACTGTCCTTGTATTTTATATATATATTGTTCTTTTCCAGATCAAGTATCCTTGCGGTAAGGTTTTGCCTCAGCGATAATATTGCCCTTCTGCCGAAATCAAGAAACTTTACTTCATCGGAAACTTCTTCTCCCACCTCGTAGTCAGCATCAATCTCCTTGGCTTTTGAAAGCGAGATCTGGGTGTTGGGATCAGCCAGTTCGTCATCCTCAACGACAACCCTGTTCCTCCATATTTCAAAATCACCCTTGTCAATATTTACAATGATGTCAAAATTATCGGCTGAACCGTATTTCTTAGCCAGCATGCTTCTGAATACATCTTCAAGCACGCTCATCATTGTCGGGCGATCAATATTCTTAAGTTCCTTGAATTCCGAAAAGGTATCGATCAAATTAACATTTTCCATCTGGTTAATCCTCTTGAAATTATTTTATTGTTAATATTTCTTTTACCGATTTTATCTGGTCAAAATTGAAACTCAGGTCCTTTGTTTCCCTGGCTTTGCCTTTGACCTTTACTTCGGTTGTAAGATCAAAGCCGCCTCTGGTAACATTCTTAAGAGTCCCGTTGTACTTCAATCCTTCCCGTGTCACAACCGCAACCTTTTTTCCTTCGTTCTTCAGGTACTGTTCAATCACAGAAAACGGCATATCAAGTCCCGGTGAAGATACCTGAAGTTCAAAATCTTCAGAATCGCGATCAAGTCCTTTTTCAACATGACGGTGCAACTCAGCGCACCCATCAATGGTGATTCCCTCCATGGTGTCAACAAGAATGGTAATCTTGTTTGAACTGCTTACCTTTAAGTCAACAAGAAAGATCTTATTGCCCTCGATAAAGTCCATAACCAGTTTTTCTATCTTATCCCTCTCAATCATTGTCTGAAAACCGATAATAAAATAGGGGACTTTGGTCCCCTAGGTCTCAATTACCCCTCATTTCGGATGCAAAGGTAATTAATGTTTTGAAAATAACAAGCTTTTAATCAAAAAACCATTGTGCCATTTCTAAATGCCATATTTAACTTAAATTATTGAAGCAACCGCAGTAGCGCGTCTTCCGAATTAATAATTTTGCATGACATTTATGAATTCAGGAGACATGGAATTTCCATTCTATACCGGGGATGAGATCAGGCAATTATCGGAGTGCACCCTGTGTCCGCGTGAATGTGGTGCAAACAGGTTAATCGGGGAACTGGGGTATTGTAAATCGGATGCGGGAATGAATATTGCTTCAATCTGCATTCACAGGGGAGAGGAACCACCGGTAAGCGGTCCGGAAGGTATCTGCAACGTCTTTTTTTCGGGGTGTAACCTCAGCTGTATCTACTGCCAGAATTATGAAATAAGCCGGCCTTGCGGGGGAATCAGGATGGAATCGCCGGGTTATGAGGAGGCGCTTGAAAGGATCGCCGGCATGCTTTCAGGTAGTGTGAAGGCAGTGGGATTTGTTTCCCCTTCGCATGTAATTCCGCAGGTAAAGGCAATTATCAGGGGTCTAAATAAAAAAGGGCATAAGCCAATAACTGTATTCAATACAAACAGTTATGATAAAAAGGAGACTATTGCCGGCCTCGACGGGTTGATAGATGTTTATCTGCCCGACTACAAATACATTGATGCATCGACTGCAGAAAAATACTCTGATTCTCCCGATTATCCCGAAACTGCCTTCAGGGCTATAAAGGAGATGTATTATCAGAAAGGTTCAGTTTTGACAACAGATACGGAGGGCAGGGCTGAAAACGGCTTGCTTTTGCGGCATCTTGTTTTGCCGGGACATACTGATAAAAGCATGGAATTACTCGGTAAGCTGGCTTATGACATTTCAACAGGTATAAATATTTCACTTATGTCACAGTATCATCCCGTTCCTGGTGTCGGTCGGTTTCCTGACCTTAACAGGACGCTTTACAGATCTGAATATCAG
>CAZTDW010000217.1:0-6815 GCA_964611835.1 uncultured Rikenellaceae bacterium
TACAGAGAGGAAATCTGAGCATTGATGAGCGTTTTGACGGCTGGTTTATTGCCGCCATGCTGGGAGTCTGCATGGGTTTTGCAAAGAACATAGGAAGCCGGATTAACAATTACTGGCCTGTAGAATGGAGGATACGGATGCAGGGTCCTCCCGCCGGGGGAAAGCCTGTAAGCTGGGTCTGAAGACATGAGATAGAAAAGATTTCTGATGCATGAACCTTTTCAGATATTCGTAAAACCTGCAGGTCCGGTTTGCAACCTGGCATGCGGCTATTGTTATTATCTTGATAAGAAGTCATTATATCCAGCTGCCGGATCATTCAGGATGAATGAACAGGTCCTTGAGAATTACATCCTTCAGCATATTGAGGCTTCTTGTGAAAGCACCATCATGTTTTCATGGCACGGAGGGGAGCCCATGTTGGCGGGAATTGACTTTTTCAGGGAAGCTGTGAGGTTACAGAAGAAATACCGGCCGCCGGGTGCTGTGATTCTTAACGGCATACAGACTAACGGTACCCTTATTGATGATGAGTGGTGCAGGCTTTTTGCAGATGAACATTTCATAGTGGGCCTCAGCCTTGACGGCCCCGAACCATATCATGGGAGATTCAGGAAAGATATAAACGGCAATTCCTCATTCGGAAAGGTCATTAACGGGCTGGAGCTTTTAAAGAAATACCGGATCTCATTTGAGATTCTTTGTGTTGTAAGTTCATTCAATTCCCCGTTTCCGCTGGAGGTTTACAGGTTTTTAAGGAATCTTGGCGTGGAATTCATAACATTTCTGCCAGTGGTAATTAAGGTTCCGGGTACAAAATCCACAGTAACGGATAATTCTGTAAAGCCGGGGGAGTTCGGAAATTTCCTTACTGCTGTTTTCGACGAATGGCTCGAACATGATATCGGCAGGATAAAGATCCAGATCATCGAAGAGGCTCTCCGGACGGCTTTCGGACAGGACCATACTCTTTGCATCTTCAGGGAGACCTGCGGAAGAGTCCCGGTCATTGAGCATAATGGTGATTTCTACTCATGCGACCATTATGCAGATCCTTCCCACCTGGTTGGCAATATCATGGAAGGTAAGCTGGAGGAGTTCATGGAAAGCGAAAGGCAGATCGTTTTTGGCAGGGAGAAATATTCCCCCCTTCCAGGTTACTGCATGAATTGTGAGGTATTGAAAATGTGTAACGGGGAGTGTCCGAAAAACAGGTTCATCATGACTCCCGATGGTGAAGAAGGATTGAACTATCTGTGTGAAGGGTACAGGAAATTTTTCAACCACTGCCGTCCCTTCATTCAATCGGTTGCTGAAGTATGGTCGGCCCGGGAATGAGAATATGCCGCATAAGCCGGCTCAGCCTTTTAATTTATCCTTGAAGAAAGACACTGTGCGCTCCCATGCCAGCCTGGCAGCTTTTTCGTTGTACCTGTCGGGATTGGAATCATTATTGAACGCATGCCCTGTTCCTTCATACATGAATATTTTATAGTCCTTCCCGTATTTTTTCAATGCTTCTTCGAAAGCCTGGATTCCGGCATTTATTCCCGGATCATTCTCAGCATAGTGAGCCATCACCGGAGCCCTGATCTTTTCCACATCTTCCGGTGCCGGCTGCCTTCCGTAGTAGGGTGCAGCTGCATCGAGGTCAGGTGAGTTGACTGCAACCTGGTTTGTCATGGCGCCTCCCCAGCAGAATCCGGTGCAGCCTACTTTTCCGTTCGTGAGCGGATTGGTCTTGAGGTATTTTACGGCGGCCACGAAGTTTTTCGTCGTTTCTTCACCGTTGAGCTGCTTGAACAATGCCCCTACATTGCTGATGTCATCAGGAGTTCCGCCTACCGGAGAGAGTGCATCAGGGGCCAGCGCAAGGAAGCCCTCGCCTGCCATTCTCTTTGTTACATCCTGAATATGCGGCACGAGGCCCCTGTTTTCATGGATAACGATAACGGCCGGGAATTTTTTGCCTTTTGCGGGCCTTGCCAGAAATGCCCTCATTTCTCCGGTAAATCCGGGATACTTTATGAATTCTGTGATCAGGTCACTCTTTCCCTCTCCGGTAAGGCCTGATCTTAATTCGTTTACCTCCAGTACCGGAAGAAGCGACAGCGCTGCAGCACTGCTCCCTGTTATCATTGCAAGCTGCCTGAGGAAATAACGGCGGCTTGTTTTTCCAGTCTTATAATCACTGAATAACTTGTGGATTTGGTTTTTCATGGTTGTGGAAATTACTGGATTCTCAAACTATCAAGTTACAAAAATTTTTAAAGAAAAACCCTCATGGGAAATTTTAAATGCATTAAAGTAACAACCTTTTGAACAGCTACTTGAAACTGCTGAAAAGTTTGCTATCTTTCGATGCGAAAACACCAATACTATGAAGAAGGACATTGAAATTGCCCAGGAAGCAAAAATAAAACCCATCGGTAAAATTGCCGAAATTCTCGGCATCCCGGGGAATGAACTGGAACCATATGGCAAATACAAGGCCAAGATACCCCTGTCATTTATCAATGAGGAGAAGCTTAAAAAGTCCAAACTGATACTTGTGACGGCAATAACTCCAACTCCTGCGGGTGAAGGAAAAACGACAACTTCAATAGGTCTTGCCCAGGCTCTTAACAGGCTAGGCAAAAGAACCACGGTTGTACTGCGTGAACCGTCACTTGGTCCCGTCTTTGGCATCAAGGGAGGTGCAGCCGGCGGCGGTTATGCCCAGGTGATTCCAATGGAAGATATTAATCTGCATTTCACGGGCGACATTTCGGCAGTTGAAAAGGCGCATAACCTTCTGGCAGCACTTATTGACAATAATATCCAGCTGAAAAACGGAGATGGTAACCTCGGAATAGATCCCAGAACAATCGAATGGAAGAGGGTGATGGACATGAATGAGCGTTCCCTGAGGGATATAGTAATAGGCCTCGGAGGAACAACCGAGGGGGTTCCCCGGCAGTCGGGCTTCAATATCACCGCAGCCTCGGAGGTGATGGCCACCCTCTGCATGGCGAGTGACCTGTCGGATCTTAAAGATCGCCTTGGCAATATTTTTGTCGGCTACACCTTTGGCGAAAAGCCTGTCTTTGCCCGTGATCTGAAAGCCCATGGGGCAATGGCAGCCCTGCTTAAGGAAGCCATCAAGCCGAACCTTGTACAGACTCTCGAAGGAACACCGGCAATCATTCACGGCGGTCCGTTTGCCAACATTGCACAGGGAACAAATTCAATAATCGCTACAAAAATGGGACTGTCGCTCAGTGACTATGTTGTCACCGAAGCCGGTTTTGCCAGTGAGCTTGGTGCCGAAAAGTTCTTTGACATCAAGTCGAGGATTGGCAACCTGAAAGCCAATGCCGTGGTTATTGTGGCTACAGTGAGGGCCCTGAAGTATCATGGCGGGGCTAAGCTGTCATCGTTGCAACATGAGGATCTTAACGCATTGCAGAAAGGTTTTGAAAATCTCGACAAGCATATCGAGAATATGCGGTATTTCGGATTCCGGCCCGTGATAGCCATCAACAGGTTTGATTCGGATACTGATGCGGAGCTTGGCATGCTGACAAAGCACTGTGAATCGCAGCAGGTCAGGGTAGCCCTTAATGAGTCATGGTTAAGGGGTGGAGAAGGGGCTGAGGTTCTGGCCTCAAAGGTACTAGATGAGATATCAGAATGCAAAGACTGTTTCAAGCCATTGTATGAGCTCGATTGGCCTTTTGAAAAGAAGATAGAGACCATTTGTAAAAAATTGTATGGCGCCGACCACGTGGAATATACTGTGAAGGCTAAAAATCAGCTCGACAAGATCGATCAGCTTGGATTTGGCAACCTTGCAGTATGCATCGCAAAAACACAGAAATCCCTTTCTGATGATCAGCATAAACGCGGTCGTCCGCAGGGTTTCACCGTAAAGATCAGGGAAGTCGAGCTCTCATCAGGTGCAGGTTTCATTGTCCCGATAGCAGGTACCATAATGAGAATGCCGGGACTTCCCAATTCTCCTTCGGCGGAAAAGATCGATATCGATTCTGAAGGACGTATATCGGGATTGTTCTGATACTCCGTTTCCATAGTTCTGCATTACCGGCATTCATGATCGGGGACAGGTCCGCCAGATGCATTTTATTTGGCTTAAATCTATATTTTGGCTACATTAGGGGCTTCAAGTATACCATATGATTGTAAAGCATATGAAAAGAGTAACTATTATACTTACCATAATTCTTACAGCCCTTAATATCCTTGTTGCTGAAGGCCAGTCAAGATACTACCGGAAAAAGCAGCCAAAATTAGGTTATGGGATAAAGGCAGGCATAAATTATGCCGGACAGTCAACTACAAACAAGGCTGCCGAATATAATACTACAAATATATTAAGCATAAATGCCGGCGGGTATGTCAACTATTTCCTTCTGAGGCCCTTCGCCGTTCAGGCTGAACTGCTGGTTTCGGGCAAAGGATCGCACTGGGAGGATAGTTATGATAATGAAAAGGATATTGTTACCTACCTCGACCTGCCAATCCTGGTTCGCTACCAGCCCATAGATTTTCTGAATATTCATGCAGGCCCGCAGATAGGCCTTATGCTGAATGCAAAACAGAAGGATATGGAAACTGGAATTAAAATCAACATAAACGATTATTACCAGACCTTCGACTACGGATTCGTTCTGGGCGCAGAGGCAAATCTTCCGAATAACCTGAACCTGACCCTGAGGTACATAGTGGGCTTATTCTCGGCAACTACCGACGTAATGTACGTTGACCCCTGGAAAAATAACCTTATCCAGTTATCACTTGGTTACAGAATAACAGGGAGATGATGTCTGAAACGGGCGAAATGTTACTTTAATCATATAAATCAAATGCTTTCTGATCCATTGACAGAATCCTGGTGAATCTGAGGGATCAGGATTCAGATGAATTGCTCAGACGGTTCCCGATATTTAACTCATTTTGAATGACCGGTTATTCTTTGCTTAATTGACTAACACCTGTATAGTATGAAGAGATTATTATTCTGTGTTTCTGCGGTTCTTCTTGTTTTTTCCTCGTGTAAAAGGTACAGCGATTATACGAACACTCCTTTTACGGAAAAGGAGAACCGCGACTGGGAGAACCCTGCAATATTCAATATTAACAGGGAACCTCATCATGCTTCAATAATAAGTTATCCCGATAAGGTTTCCGTACTTGCCGGCAACATAAAGGAATCGCCGAATTACCTGTCACTCGACGGTGTATGGAAATTCCATTATGCCGATTCGCCCGACAAAAGGCCTTTCTGGTTTTTCAGGGATGACTTTGACACAAGGGACTGGGACGAAATTGAAGTGCCGTCAAACTGGCAGATGAAGGGCTATGATGTCCCTATCTATGTGAATATCACCTATCCATTCAAACAAAATCCTCCGTATATTGATCATAGCTGGAATCCGGTCGGTTCGTATAAAAGGACATTTACCGTTCCCTCTTCATGGAAGGACAAGGAGGTGTTCCTTCAGTTCGGGGCAGTAAGTTCCGCATTCTATGTATGGATAAATGAGCAGCTTGTCGGTTACAGCGAGGAAAGCAAATTGCCTGCTGAATTCAATATCACAAAATATCTTAAAAGAGGAAAAAATTCGCTTGCAGTGGAAGTCTACAGGTGGAGTGACGGCAGCTATCTTGAGGATCAGGATTTCTGGAGGCTGAGCGGAATCCAGAGGACCGTCTTCCTGCATGCCCGCCCCAGGGCCAGAATATTTGATTTTTTTGCAGTTGCAGATCTTGAGAACAATTATGCCGACGGCATTTTAAAGCTCAATGTTGACCTAGCCGGAGCTGTGCAAAATGGCGGCGAACTTTCTGTTGAAGCGTCTCTTTTTGATGGCAGTAATGAAATATTTTCTGAAGTGAAGAATACTGGTCTTGAAGGCGGAAAGGCATCGCTCGATTTTTCAGGACGATTCCCTTCAGTGAAAAAATGGTCTGCGGAAACGCCTGATCTTTACTCTCTTGTACTGACTCTGAAGGACAATTCGGGTAAGATTCTTGAATGTGCCGGAGCGAAAATCGGTTTCAGAAAAGTTGAAATACTGAATTCACAGCTGATGGTTAACGGTGTTCCCATCCTTCTTAAAGGAACAAATCTTCATGAGCATCATGATGTGACAGGGCATGTGATAGATGAGGAGACCATCCTGAAAGACATAAAGGTTATGAAAAGCAATAACATAAATGCAGTCAGGACTTCACATTATCCTCAGCAGGAGCTTTGGTATGATATGTGTGACAGATATGGGCTTTACCTTATTGATGAGGCGGACATTGAGTCGCATGGAATTGGCTACGAAAAGGATGTAACACTGGCTGACAAGCCCGAATGGGCTGCCGCTCATCTTGACCGTATGCAGGGGATGGTTGAAAGGGACAAGAATCATCCGTCGGTAATGATCTGGTCGCTTGGAAATGAAGCGGGCGACGGCCACAATTTTCTCAATAATTACAAATGGACGAAGAAAAGGGATGCAACACGCCCGGTTCAGTACGAACGCGAGGGGGATCAGACAAATGCCACCGAGCGCCATTCAGATATAGTATGCCCGATGTATCCAAAGATTGAATTCATTGAGAAGTATGCAAGGGATCCGTCGAACGACAGACCTCTCATAATGTGCGAATACGCTCATGCGATGGGAAATTCAACCGGAAATCTTCAGGACTACTGGGATGTGATAGAAAAATATCCCAGGCTGCAGGGTGCCTTTGTATGGGATTGGGTTGACCAGGGCCTGCTTGTAACAGATGAAGATGGAACGAAATACTGGGCGTAC
>CAZTDW010000218.1:0-6749 GCA_964611835.1 uncultured Rikenellaceae bacterium
AGCCGGATATTTCACTGGCAAAAAAGGAACTGGGATGGCAACCGGTCATTGATCTGGAGACGGGATTGAAAAAGACAATTGAGTATTTTAAGTCTGTTGTTTAACGGAACAGATTGCTTCATCCCGCTTAAGCGGGTGAGGCTTGCCTCATTTAAGCAGCACTGTGATACATCGAGACGGATTGCTTCATCCCGCCGCAGGCGGGATTCGCAATGACGGTTGATCGGAGTTTACTTTCATACTGCCGTCATTGCGAGTCCCGCTTCAGGCCATAGCCGTCAACTTAAGAAATGTTATAGAGTCGAAAAACACTGTAAATATCAGGATTAGAACTAAATAAGTTTCCCCTCCTTTTTTTAAGGAGGGGTGGCCGGGATTGGTGATAATGGAATGTTTGCACTTCTGCTTTCCCGGCCGGGGTGGTTGAAACGGATTCATCAGAGTTGGACTAATCTATCATAAATAAAAAACCACCCCGGCCAGACTGTTTATATTTCTGCACGTCAGGTGATTTCGTTGTCTGGCCACCCCTCCTTAAAAAAAGGAGGGGAAACTTATTTACCTACATTCCAGATAATTACAGTAGTTTCCATAATTATGATATTCCTTAAGTTGACGGCTACGCCCTTAGTCCCTTAGTCCCGTAACCCGGGGGTACCTCGCTCCCGTTGGTCGCTCGGTGATCCCTGTGCTCCAGTCCTGCAAATAGAAAACAACCACCATGCTGCGCATGGTTTTTGTTTTTCTGTAATCCTTTTAAAAGCAAGCTTTTAACGGTTTCCAGAAAAACAAAAACCCCCTGTCGGGGGTGGTTGTTTTCTGCTTGATCGTGGAGCTGGCGGGAGTCGAACCCGCGTCCAAACATGGAGACCATACGCTTTCTACATGCTTAGTCCTGCTTGATTTTCATGACATTTCAGCTGCAGAACAACCTAAAGTGCCCTTAGTCCCTGTTGTTTCGCCTTCAGAGCGGGACGATCATCAGGCTAGCCCCGGATTGCGTGCGCCTCCGTGCCGGGTTGGATCAGGGCCTGACCGCCCGGGAGACGTCCCGTCCCGGCACCTGTGCCGGGATTAAGCTTAAGTTACTTGATTCGCTTAAGCAGCGAGAGCGTAATTAGATTCGCCAGTTATTGTTTTGTAACACTGTTCAAGGAACGCGTCACCACATCCTGCATGCTTACATACCACCCCTCATGCTGTCAAAACCAGGTCAGCCCCGAGGAATCTGTCTGGCAAAATTACAAATATTGTGACTATTATGCAAGGAAGACGGAGGGGGAGAATGGGAGAAGAGGTGAATGGGTGAATGGGAAATTGGATGACATAATTTGCGAAAATCTGCAGGAAATAAAGATGTCCTAAGGTTTCAGAGTTCCATAGTTCCAGAGTTCCATAGCCAATGACCGAAGTTTATACCTGTAGTACAGTTATTTAGCCCCCCTTTAGGGGGGTCGGGGGGTAAACACAAGCAGGGAAGTCGGGGAGTAAACCGGAAACGGAAGACCGGGATAAGAAAGTAAAAAGTAAAAAGTAAAAAGTGTAATGTAAAATGTACCGGGTGTAGATCCTGCATGCATGCAGGATAATCCTGAATAAAAGTAAAAAGGTAAAAGTAAAAAGTAAAAAGTAAAATCAGGCTAGTGACGTTGAATGGTCATCATAAGGAAACGACGAGTTCAGGTCAGAATTAATTTATTTATGAAAATTGTTTAAATTCATGATATGATGCAAAAATCTGAACCCCGGCATCAATAAACTGATATAAAGTTATTTAAAATATCACAATAATTATCTTCATTACCAATACTTCATGTAATATCTGTCAAATGAAAGAAACAACCTCCGTTAACTTTGTCAGAATCATAAGGAATTCTGACAGCAAATCAATCAAATCAATTAAAATCTCAGGGAAACTAACCTTGATATTGACAATTCTTCTTCTTACCGGATTATTTATTATAACCGGTTGCAGCGACCACAAATCCTCAGCTGCCAAAGAATGGTCATTTGATATCCCTCCCGACTATCTGAAAGAACCTGCTGAAATCCCTTCATTCTGGGTCTCCACCTACGATGATGTAAATGCTTTTCTTGAAAAAACAGTAAAAAAAGGCCAGATTGAGATCATCGGCACCTCGGCCGGAGGAAGACCTGTCAGGGCGGTTTTGTACGGAAATCCACGCCAGGGAAAAGGTACCACTACCTTTTCGGGATCGCTGGGATTCGGCGACGTAAAAGCATACCGCGGACCTGACCACGCCAAGACAGTATATATGGGAATTGCCGCTGTTCATGGAGGCGAGTTCGAGGGAATCGTGGGAATGGTCAACCTGATTTCTGTGATCGAGACTGGCAGGGACCTCAGGGGAAAGGAATGGCCTGGCATCACAGATGTCGTTTCAAAGCTTGACCGGATTGTTCTTATACCGGTGACAAACCCTGACGGCAGGGTTAGGATACCCCTGAGGATGGAACTGTACCGTGATACCGTATATACTGTCCCGGAATTCCTTAATACCGGTGGCAAACCTGACGGTACCATAACAGGCTGGCCGCAGATCAAGGAGTTCATCCCGATGGATTTCTCTAAACCCGGATTCCCCGGCGGCTATCCCAACGATGCGGGAGTGAATTGTCAGCACGATGATTTCCTGGGCAAAGTGCAACCTGAAACACAGGCTTTGCTCGACCTCACAGAACGCGAGAAGCCCGACCTTATAATAAACATGCACACAGGGGCGGTCTTTATGCTTATGCACAAACCTCTTGGTGAACCGGTACTGCGCCCTGTTTTTGACACGCTCTTCCGTTACGTACATTCCGAGCTTGCCGTAAACGGACTCCAGGATTCCGAAGATCCGGAAGCAGAAGGAGATCCCTCACGCTCTCCCCTGAGCACCTACAATCTTGACGGTGCACTGAACTGGCACTGCGGCGCACTGAGCGTCGTGGTCGAGTCACCAAGCCATGCTTTCTCAGGAAACAGGAGATCACAGGCAAAACAGATAGAATCTCCCGATAACCTGCTTACTGCACAGCTTATCTGCCATCAGCAGTCAATGAAATTTCTTGCGGAAACCGGAGGAAGATCAAAATGGCTCCCTTCACGCAAACGCTGACGGCTTGTAATTAGGATCCTGTAATATTTACATTTGATAAGTTATGTATGTCTTTTAAATGCAAAATCCGATAGATATGAAGAAACTGTTGATCCCCACTGTGATGCTGATACTTCTGACAGGATGCGAAAACAATTATCAGCAAATAAGAAACTATATCGACGATCTGGAGATTCTCGACACTCATGAACACATCCAGAATCCCGGCGACTCATCCGACTTTTATCTGTTCAATAAGATAAGCTATTTCCCGAGCGACATAGCCTCATCTGGAGCGCCTGGTTTTGATACGATGCGGGAAACCGGGTTCAATTCAGAAATAATGTGGGATAAGTTCGGCGAATATTACAACAGTTCCAGGGCAACAAGCTATCATGAACAATTCATGAATACCCTCCGGATTCTTTATGGCTATAAAAAACCTTACCTGGTTAAGGAAGATGTTAAACCATTGTATGACAAAATTCTATATAATAACTACCGGAATTATGACAATTGGTTTGATGAGGTTTATAAAAAAGGAAAATTCAGGACCATGATCCTCGATCAGTACTGGGATCACTTCAATACAGATATTGATGCTAAATATTTTAAGCTGGTCTGCAATATAAACACCTGTGTTCTGCTGGCAGGAGAAGCTGCTGAACATAAAAAGATCGATTCGGAAAAAGGCTTGCTGAAACTGCTGGGCAGGGAGGAGCTTCCTGCAGAAACCATAGATGATTATCTTGCAATAGTTGATATGGTACTGGATATATTCAAGAGAAAAGGAGCCGTATGCCTGAAGAATACCCTGGCATACAGCAGAACTCTCTTTTTTGAGGATGTAGAATATGATGAGGCTGCATCGCTTTATTCTGAAAAAAGACCACTGAACGATACCGAACGAAAAAAAATTGAGGATTTCGTTTTTCACCATATTGTTCAGCAATCAGTCGAGATGGACCTTCCAATCCAGATTCATACCGGCTATCTGGCTGGTAATAACAGCCAGCTCGATAACGGCCAGCCAATGAAATTGCTTAATATTCTGCTGAAATATCCGCGAGCACGGTTCAGCCTGTTCCACGGGGGTTATCCATGGACAGGCGATTTTGCAGCCCTGGGTAAAAACTTCACGAATGTTCACCTCGATCTTGTCTGGCTTCCGCAACTTTCAAAAACTGAAGCAATAAGCTCCCTTCACGAAATTCTTGATGCCGTTCCTTACAACAAAATCATGTGGGGAGGCGATGTGTCATGGATCGACGATACAATCGGATCACTTGAGCTGGCAAAGGAGGTGGTTGCGACTGTCCTCTCGGAGAGGGTCGACAGAGGATGGATGACTATGGATGTAGCCCTTGATATTGCAAGATGCATATTCAGTGACAATGCGGTCGATTTTTTCAGACTGAATTAATCATTTAATTATTCTCTGACGATAAATGTATTTCATGCACTTATTATTTTAAACCAATTACTGATCAATGCCATGGATAAAAATAAAATTTCACGTCGCGACTTCATGCAAAAGACTGCATTTACGGCCGGAATGGCTCCGATAGCATCTTTTTCTTCAGGCGGAGTACTCAGCTCATCACCTGATACAGGTGACAGGTCTCCGCGGCAGGTATGGATTGCCGGTGTTTCACAGGCAGGACTCAGGACTAAAACACCTGAAGAAATGGTTGACCTGATCATGGGGATACTTGAGGATGTTACCATCTATAAGCCTGATTTTGTCTGCCTTCCCGAAGTATTTCCTTTTGAATATGTTGAGGCGAAAACCACTCTCAGAGAAAAGGTTGAAATTTCCGAAAAAGTACTGGAACAGTTTTCAGAGTTCTCAAGGGTAAATAACTGTTATACCATTTGCCCGGTTTTTACATCATCAGGAGGCAGGGTCTACAATTCGGCAGTTGTTTTCGACAGAAGCGGAAAGAACATTGGCCAGTATAACAAGATCCATGAAACAGTCGGGATGATAAAATATGGCGTATCATGCGGGGCATTGTTCCAGCCTGCAATTAAAACCGAATTCGGTCCGGTAGGGATACAGATCTGCTATGACATAAACTGGGACGACGGGTGGAAAATGTTTAAGGATCAGGATGTGAAGATCATCTTCTGGTGCTCGGCTTTCGATGGCGGCAGGCAATTGAATATGAAAGCATTAAGATACAAGTGCGTTGTGGCTTCAAGTACAAACAAGAATACTTCCAAAATATGTGATATTTCGGGAGAGACTTTAACCACGACAGGAATATGGGATCCGAATTTCTATTGCGGACAGGTAAATCTAGAGAAAATATTTCTCCCTACATATGATTATCTGAAGGAGGTAAGGGAAATTGAACTGAAATACGGAAGGAAAGTAAGGATACAGGTCTTTCATGAGGAGGAATGGACAATAATCGAGAGTCTTTCCCCGGATATCTATATAGAGGATGTAGCCAGGGAATTCGGCCTTAAGTCGCATGATGAAGGCCTCAGGGAGGCTGAGATCATCCAGGGAAAATCGCGTGTTTGAGTCAAACTTCATGGCTATTCGTCAAGGGAAATTAATATATTATTAATCTATGGCAAAAACATTAAACCGGAGGAAATTCATCAGCACTACCTCCTTCTCGGCAGCCGGCGTGATAATGGGCAGCAATCTTGCAGCAGGCTGTAAATCAGAAAATCATTCCGGCATCATTCCCTACGATTTAATGGGGGATGTTATGAAGTACAGGAAGATCGATGCCCATTGTCACCCCGAAGATGATCTTGGTAAGCAGATCGAAACAGCCGACAGACTTGGGATCGGATGGCTGCAGATCTCCAGCCCGGTAACAAATTTTTCAGGCACCGAACCTGAAGGTCCTGATGTTGTAAGGAAAAATAACGATGATGTTTACAAAGCGATGAAACAGTATCCCGGCCGGTTCATCGGATTCTTTACGCTGAATCCGGTCTATCAGAAGGAGTCGCTTGAAGAGATTGACAGATGTGTCGATTTGGGAATGGCAGGTTACAAAGGCTACACACAGGTAAAGGTGAACGATCCTTTATATTATCCCATAATTGAAAAGCTTATCGACCTTAAAATGGTAGTCTACCTGCACACTTTCTGTCAGCTGGGTATGGGCGGTTACCGGATGAAATATGATACGGGACGGTTCCCCGGGACAACGCTTCCTGAAGACATGGTTGAGGCAGCAAAAAGATACCCCGAAGCGATGTTCCATTTTGCGCATATAGGAGGAGGAGGCGACTGGGAATATGAATGCAAGATGCTTAAGCAGTGTCCGAACATCTTTGTCGACACGGGAGGGAGTAATAATGAAGAAAATATGATCGATTTTGCCATAAAGCAACTGGGTGAAGACAGAATATTCTTTGGCACTGATAACTGCTATCATCATGGCATCGGGAAAATTCTCGCCTCAGATGCCACTGAGGCACAGAAGAAAAAGATCTTTTTTGACAACTACAATAATATGCTGAAGAGAGGAGGTCATAATGTTGCTTGATATAAATGCCTATGTCGGTCACTGGCCGTTTAAAAAGCTGCGTCATAACACCTGCTCACAGCTTCTTGAGAGGATGAACAGGTTTGGTGTAGATGCTTCTGTGGTAAGCAATATCAATGGCATATTCTAT
>CAZTDW010000219.1:0-6709 GCA_964611835.1 uncultured Rikenellaceae bacterium
GGGGATCTTCTTATTCTTTCTTAAAAGATAACCAATAAGGAATCCCAGTAGAGCTACCAATAACAGCAGCAGAACAAGAATGGCAGTTGATATTTTCATGATTTAGTTCATTTGGTTCTGAACATGCTTCCGAGCAGTGATCCCAGAATTCCTTTACCCTTGCCCTGAGAAGCAGCTCCTTTGACAAGAAATCCTGCCACGTCATCAATAATGCTTCCATCACCATCCGCATCAAGAAGAGACCCTATTCCTGAGATGCCTCCTCCACCTGTGTCGCGTTTGCGTGTCAGGGCGCCAAGGATAATCGGCGCAAGCGCCGGGATCATCTTCATAATTTTAGAAGCATCTATATTCAAAGACTTCCCAAGAACCTGAGCTGCCTGGATACCACCTCCGGTGCCAAGCAAGCCTCCAAGATTTGGATCAACCGATGACGCAGAAGCTTTGTTGGAAATCAGATCCTGGATATTGTCAAGAACTGACTGGTCGCCGTATTTGTTTAGTATGTGGTCGACTCTTGCTTCACCGCCACGGTCATCTTTCTGCCGCTTCAAACCACTAAGGATCAATGGAGCCAATTGCGGAATCAGCTTCTGAACGGTACCCTGATCCAGATCAAAGTTTGCAGACATCTGTTTTGTTACCTCCGGACCATATGTCTTCATAAATTCATCAATAAAACCTGCCATAATAAATTTGTTTTAGTTTAACTAGAGAAAAATTCCCATACGATTTTAATAATCAGGTATGGCTAAAGTTATACAGAATTAATCAATAATCAAAGGGAAAGGCTCATATTGTTGCCAATATCACTATATGAATTTTAGGATTTTGTTCTAAAAATGGATTGTTATCCGGAGGTTTTCCGGCGGAAAATATGCAGATGCTCCGCACTCTCCCTCAGGATCCGCTGAACCGCAAGTCCGTGCGACAGATCCGGAATAAATGATTTGCTTTCATTTGATGTAAAAAAAACATAATGAGCATGTACCAGTGCCCTGAGCCACCCTGGAGGAACATGACCCGAAGGAAAACTGGTTACCGGCCTGTAATTGCTTCCTGTGGGAATTCTGTGCCACAGGCCTCTCTCTTCTGTGTAAAATTCAAAGTAATCAGGGAAACATGACGAATATTTGAGGGATCCTTTTTCAGCATAAAACTCAAATGACAACGTATCCCCTGTCCCTGAGCTGATCCGGCTGGCAGAAAGGACTCCGGCAGCCCTGGTTACCGGATCATGCAGAGTTATCAGGCTGAAAAGGTCCGAATCTGCCGGGACATCATCAAAGCCACCAGCCTGGATGGCGTTTACAATGTTAATCCTGTCTCCTATGAAAGCAACAATCATACTTATTATGTGAGAACCCAGGTCGGCCATGGCTCCGCCTTCGGGCGACGGCGTCAGTCTGGTCTTCCGGCGACTCCTGTAATCCATGTCAAGATAATCGCCGTGATAATACCTGAATTCAAAGTGAACCGGTCTTCCGAGGACGCCTGACCTCCAGAAATGAAGAGCCTCCCTTACTGCCGGCGAAAAAAGAAACTGAAATCCGACCTGGATCTTTATGTCTTTCCGTTCTTCCGAAAGCTGCCTTATTTTTATCTCTTCATCAAGTGTTGTACACAATGGCTTTTCAATGTAAATGCGCCTTACAGAAGGCATCATGGCTGCTTTGCCCAGGTGATCGGAGTGAACCTTGTTCGGCCCCAGTATAAATACAGTATCAATCCTTTCATTCCTGAAAAAATCATCCGTGCATACCGCATGTCTGAAACCATATCTTTTTGCAAATGATTCCCTGCTCTCCCGTGAGGATGAGCATACCGCCTCATTTTCGGTCACGGGAGCATCGGGGTAATAATATATCATAGAATTGAGGGCATAAGCATGCGAATGGGCAATTCCCCCCGCTCCGATGAATCCCACTACAGGTTTCTGGTTTGCCATCACTAATGGTTTTTTGTTTTATGGTCAAAAATAGCAGAAATTGAACTGGAAAAATGAACAAGTTACCTGTGAAAAAGAAAAAGAAGATATATTTGAATATATTATTTAAATAAAAACCCTACATATATGAATAGATTGATCAAAACAGTTCTGGCGATCATGATTGCGGCGTTTTTCACCCAGACAACTTTGCCCCAGGCTGATCACCCGGAGCCAAAAACTCTCGCAACTGGATCAAAGGCACCTGATTTCAGCCTTTCCGGTATCGATGGAAGGACCTACAGCCTTAAGGATTTCAGCAAATCACCGGCGCTGGTCATTATATTCGGCGCAAACCATTGTCCTACGGCACAAGCCTACGAAGATAGAATTATCTCTATCACAAATGATTATAAGTCTAAAGGCGTCGCTGTGGTTATGATATCTTCCAATTCCGCCAAGGCGCTTAGCTACTCGGAAATGGGTTATACAGATCTGGGAGATAGTTTTGAGGATATGAAAATAAGAGCAAAGGACAAAGGATATAATTTCCCATTTCTGTTTGACGGCGATGATCAGAAATGCGCTCTCGCTTATGGTCCGGTAGCTACACCTCATTGCTTTGTATTCGACAAAGACCGGATTCTCAGATATAACGGCCGTATTGACGGATCAGAAAAACCAGGAACAGCCAGGGGTGAAGACCTGAGAAAAGCAATTGACGCAGTGCTGGCAGGCAGGCAGGTCAGCACACCGGTTACAAAAACTTTTGGCTGTTCTCTCAAATGGGCATGGAAAGATGAGTACACCAGGAGACTGTACAAGCAGTGGGCTGAATTGCCTGTAACCCTCGAAGAAATTGATATTGCAGGAGTAAAGGATCTGGTAAAAAACTCATCCTCGGGTAAGGTGAGGCTTATTAATTTCTGGGCCACATGGTGCGGACCATGTATAACAGAATTTCCCGACCTGGTCATTATTGACAGGATGTACAGGGGCAGGCAGTTCGAGTTCATAACAATAAGTGCCGACAAAAATGCAAGGAAGGCGGATGTCCTTAAATTCCTTCAGAAAAATGAGGCATCAAACAAGAACTATATTTTCAATGACGATGATGTATACAAGCTTATTGAAGCAGTGGATCCCGACTGGCAGGGGGCACTGCCCTTCACCATGCTTATAGAACCGGGAGGAAAGATCATTTATAAGAAACAGGATGTGATCGATCCTTTAAGGATGAAAAAGCTTATCGTTGAGAACAGGTACATTGGAAGGTATTATTAATCAACCGCTCTTATCATGAAAAGTAATTTAAACAGACGCAGGTTTATTAAAAGCGGAGTGGTGATGACAGCAGGAATGACCCTGTTGCATCATCCTGTGAGAGCTTCTTCAAGCATTCCGGCCGACAATCCTGTAAGGCTTGGTGGTCCCGTTCCCGGAAAATTCAACGATCCTTCAGAGTGGGTAAGGGCTGTAAAAAAGCTTGGATATTCTGCTGCCTATTGCCCGGTTCAACCTGGTGTACCGGTAGAACTGATCAGGGCTTACAGGACCGAAGCGGGAAGGAGTAACATCATTATTGCCGAGGTCGGGGTCTGGAATAATATGCTCCACGACGATGAGAAGCTGAGGAAGGAAAACCTCAAAAAAAATATGGAAGCACTCCATCTGGCTGACCAGATAGGGGCCGAATGCTGTGTCAACATATCAGGAGCAAGGGGAGAGGTGTGGGATGGACCCTACCCGGGCAATTACACCGAAGATACCTTCGATCTGATAGTTGAAACAGTAAGATCAATAATTGATCAGGTCAGGCCCACAAAGGCCTTTTATTCCCTCGAACCAATGCCTTACATGCTTCCCGATTCACCCGACACTTATCTTGATCTTATCAGGGCAATTGACAGAAAACAGTTTGCCGCACATCTCGATCCGGTGAATATGATCTCCAGCCCACAGAGATATTTTAACAATGCTGCCTTTCTTAAAGAATGCTTTCAGAAACTGGGACCCTATCTGAAGTCAATCCATGCAAAGGACATAATAATACTGCCGAAGCTTACTGTCCATCTGGAAGAGAGAAGACCTGGCCTGGGCGCACTCGACTATGAGGTATTCCTTAAGGAAGCATCCAGATTCAAGGATATACCATTCATGATGGAACACCTTGAAACACAGGATGAATACCTGCATGCTGCCAGGTATATCAGGGATGTGGGAACAAAGAGCGGAATTAAATTTGTAGAATAATTAAATAAATTACCATTATGAAAAAGCTATCATCACTGATGCTGATATTGACATTGGTTTTTGTCAATAATGTCATTGCACAGCAAGCCGAAAAATCACAGCTGGAAAAAGGCGTAAACTTCATTCAGACCAAAACCTATTCTGCCGAGGACGATGCCGGAATACTCGAACTGTACAAAAATCTCCGAGTGGCAGACGTTTCTGATGGTATGGACATGGTCGGACTGCCGGGTACCGGACTGGTCGACCCGTCGATACACGCCTGCTGGGTTGACCTCAAGGATTTCAGCCATGTTTTCAGGGGCATAGCCGTTACTGCACGGTATGTTCCTACTCAGAAACCTGCACTTCCTGCCCATGGCGAGGATTTTGCCAAATGGGAAGGCAATTTTTACAATGCATATTCAAGCGAAGCCTTTACCAGGGTCATAAGGCCCGGCACAGCTATCGTGATAGATGACGTTGAAGACAGGGATATCGGTTCCATAGGTTCCAATAATATCCTGGGCTGGTACAAGCTGGGTGCAGTCGGAGTTGTAACAGATGCCGGAGCAAGGGATACCGACGAGGTAGGTCTTGAAAACGTTCCCCTTTATCTCAGGAAGAAAGGCCGCGGAATAAGGCCCGGCAGGAATGAACTGGAATCAGTGAACCGTCCGGTTACAATTGGCGGAGTCCTTGTCTGCCCTGGTGATGTCGTGGTCGCAGATGGTGACGGCGTCGTAGTGGTACCGCGTGCCGTAGCTGCAGAGGTTGCCAAATATGCAAATGCCATCCTTACCGGTGACAAAGCCGGCAGGAAAAGTATTTATGAAAGCCTTGGCAGACCGCTCGATAAAACAGTAAAGTAAAACCTGCCATTTGTTATCTTAAGTAAAAACAGTAATACTCTATTTTTTTTAATATGACCATTTGGAAAGATTTTGCTCCGGGCAGATCGTTACTACTGCCCGGGAGCAATTTTTTGTCACTTTTATTAATATCATTGTTTATTATAATGCCGGGATTAAATAATGCCCAGGAGAAAGCTGACCAGCGATCAGATACTCTTGTCTCACCAGCATTGGCAGAAGTCGTTGTTACCGCCAGCAGGTTCAGCTCACAGGTTGTCAATACGCCAGAAGCCATAAGGGTCCTTAACTATGGGTCAATAGAAAAAAAGCAATCGCGTTCCGCTCCGGAAGCACTTTCACTGACCCCTGGTATATTTGTACAAAAGACGAATCATGGTGGAGGATCCCCATTCGTTCGCGGGCTCACCGGAAACCAGACATTGCTTCTTATTGACGGGATAAGGCTGAGCAATTCGACAATGAGATATGGTCCTAACCAGTATTTCAATACCATCGACATCTTCAGCCTCGGTAAAATTGAAGTGCTCAGAGGCAGCGGCTCAGTTCAGTATGGCTCTGATGCACTGGGAGGAACAGTTCAGGCTTTTACTCCGGAGCTGGAAATGTCGAGGCAGCCTGACTGGGATACAAGGATGCTTGCAAGATTCGGCACCCACGGTATGGAAAAAAGCTTCAACGTGAATTCAGCCTTCAGTAATAACTCTTTTGCACTGAGAGCCGGTTTGACGTACAGGGATTTCGGAGACGTGATGGGAGGAGATACCACCGGTCGGCAGTCTCCCTCGGGATACCGGGAATTTGACTACGATGTCAAAGGGAAAATAGCTCTTTCCGGTAAGTCATCAGTAACATTTGCATTTCAGAGTGTTAATCAGAATGATGTACCTGTTTACCATAAGGTGGTCCTTGAAAACTACCTGGTGAACAAAACTGACCCGCAGATCCGAAAGCTCGCGTATCTTAGGCTGAACCAGGTTCTTAACAGGGGAATACTCAAATCCGCTGTTGTGACAGGCTCATTCCAGCATACGGATGAAGGAAGGAAAATGCAGAAGAATGGATCATATATACTCAGGAAGGAATCCGACAAGGTTAGTACATACGGACTTTCCGGTGAACTGCTGTTTTCTTCATCAACCATCTGGAACGGGAATATTGGCGTTGATTTCTATTCCGACCTGGTAAGAAGCTCCAGGACGGATACAGATCTCCAGACTGATGAATCCGTTTCCAAAAGAGGTTTATACCCCGACGGATCATCAATGACCAGCGCAGCATTATTTTCAACACACTCACTTAACCTTGATGATTGGATCCTGTCGGCTGGAGCCCGCTTCAATACCTTTTCAATAAAGGTCAAAGATGAAGCAAACGGAACATCCAGGCTTACCCCGGATGCCATTGTGGGAAACATCGGAATACTTAGAAAAATTACTGCGACAGACGGATTGTTCGTTTCTCTTAATACCGGTTTCCGCGCTCCTAATATAGATGATCTCGGCACCCTGGGAATTGTAGACTTCAGGTATGAGACCCCAAACTTTGACCTTAAATCCGAAAAGTCATTCCAGTACCAGTTCGGCTACAGGCATAATGGAAAAAAACTAAAAGGAGAGTTTTTTGTCTACCGCAATGAACTGTATGACCTTATCACCCGTAAGAGAGTTGAAAACCA
>CAZTDW010000220.1:0-6684 GCA_964611835.1 uncultured Rikenellaceae bacterium
CTACCCCCTTCCCTTTCTTTAAAGGGAAGGGGCAGGGGATGGGTTTCTTAGATTCATAAACTAAGTGGTCGCATCTTATACCGCACTAATTGTCAAAAGTCAGGACAGCCGGCTCACGGAGGTAATTTCCTGGAAGTACAGAACTTACTTTACAGGGTTATTCCATTCTGTTAAACAGCTTTTCCGATCAGCGTTGCCGGGGTGCATCTGTCGATAAATACATTTACATATTCCCCCTGTCTTGCGCCATTATCGGGAAATACCACAACCTTGTTCTGTGAAGTACGTCCTGAAAGGAAATCACCGGACCTCTTTGACCGGCCTTCTGTCAGTACGGTAAAAGTCTTGCCCAGATCTTTTCTTTTTGAATTTGCTGAAAGCCTGTTCTGAAGGGCAATTATATCATTCAGACGTCTCGTCTTTATCTCATCGGAAACATCATCGGCGTATTTTCTTGCAGCCCTCGTGCCCGGACGTTCGCTGTATTTGAACATATAGGCGAAATCGTATTCCGCCCACTCCATAAGCGAGAGGGTCTCACGGTGATCATCTTCGGTTTCGGTACAGAAGCCTGCTATGATATCGGTCGATACAGAGCAATCCGGAATGATCCTTTTGATGGCAGAGATCCTTTCCATGTACCATTCCCTGGAATAATCGCGATTCATCAGGGCAAGGATCCTGCTGCTGCCGCTCTGAACCGGCAGATGTATATGCCTGCAGATATTTTCATTTCGTTCAATGGTGAAGAGCAGTTCATCTGATATGTCCTTTGGATGCGATGTCGAAAACCTTATCCTCATACCGGGATCTGTACGTGCAGTTTTCTCAAGCAAAACCGGGAATGTGACCTTTTCTCCGTTTTTTTCGAACGAATAGGAATTAACATTCTGGCCGAGAAGGGTTACTTCCCTGTAACCCATATCCGAAAGCTCCCTGACCTCATTCAGTATTGATTCGGGATCGCGGCTCCTCTCAGCTCCCCTTACATAGGGTACCACGCAATAGGCACACATGTTGTTGCAGCCTCTCATGATCGAAACAAACGAGGTGACGCCATTCTTATCCATCCTTACCGGGGATATGTCTGCATAGGTTTCTTCGCGTGACAACAGCACGTTCACTGCCTTATGACCTGATTCTGCCTCAGCCACAAGCGGCGGCAGTGAACGGTAGGCATCCGGACCGACAACCAGGTCAACCAGGTGTTCCTTTTCTATCACCTGCTCCTTTAACCTCTCTGCCATGCATCCTATTAATCCTATAAGGATTCCCGGATTTTTCCTTTTCAAATGCCCTATGGCTTTAATTCGCCCCCAGATCCTGTCCTCAGCATTTTCCCGGATGGAACAGGTATTGATAAGAATAAGGTCAGCTTCGGATATGTTTTCTGACCTGACATATCCATGCCCCGACAGGATTGAAACAACCACCTCACTGTCAGAAACATTCATCTGACACCCGTATGTTTCTATATATAGTTTTTTTGCCATTTTGATGAGATCAAAGGTCTTATATCAGGGAATTCCCCTTCTGCCCACTGCCCTGTGCCCTGCGCCCTGTGCCCTGTGCCCTGTGCCCTGTGCCCTGTGCCCTTAAAATAACCGCCCAAAAGTACATACAATGAGCGAAGTATTAAAGAAATATTTAATTTTGCACCAGAAATATAAATCATAGAACATATGTCAGGTCATAATAAATGGTCAACGATTAAAAGAAAAAAAGGTGCAAACGACGCCAAAAGGGGAAAGATCTTTACGAAGATAATTAAGGAGATCATGATCGCTGCCAGGGAAGGAGGAGGAGATCCCGATTCCAATGCCAGGCTGAGGCTTGCCATTTTGAATGCAAAAGGAGCAAACATGCCCAAGGACAATATCGAAAGGGCAATAAAGAAGGCTGTTGGTTCTGATGCTGACAATTATACGGAAACCTCTTTTGAAGGGTACGGACCCTGCGGAGTAGCAATCTTTGCCGAGTGTCTTACAGACAACAACAACAGGACCGTCGCATCAGTAAGGTCTGCTTTCAACAAGCATGGCGGCAAGCTGGGCACCAACGGATCCCTAAGCTCACTATTTGACAGGAAAGGTATTTTTACAATCCGGAATGAAGGCCTGAACCCTGATGACCTTGAGCTTGAGCTTATTGATGCAGGAGCCCAGGATTTTGAGGTTGATGAAGATACGCTGACAGTAACCTGTGCAAAGGAAGATTTCGGAAGCGTTAACAGAAAGCTGGGCGAACTCGGGATTGAACCTGAAGAAGCAGGATTGAAAAGAATCCCAAACAATACCAAGCAGCTTGACCTGGAATCTGCAAGAAAAGTAATGCGTTTTATCGAGACTCTCGAAGACGATGATGATATCCAGAATGTTTATCATAATCTGGATATAAGTGACGAACTCGCTGAGGAGCTTGGTAAGGCATAACCGAACTTTTGACCAAAAATGATAAGAAAAGTCCTTTTTAAGCTTTTTCTGTCCCTTGTTCCTGCACTTTTCTGCAATGCCCAGGATTTGAGCACTGCAGAAAGCCTGTTTGGCAGGAATGATGGTGAAAACTCAGGACGTCTGACTATCAGGCAGAACCCGGGAATTGACTCCCTTATCAACAGGCATATTCTCTATAACATGAAATTAAGGGGACTGGAAGGGTTCAGGATACAGATCTACAACAGTTCAAACAGGAATGCGAGGGAAGAGTCAGGAAAGGTGCAGGCCGATTTCATTAGCAAATTCCCGCGCGAACTCGTTTCATATGCCTCCTTTGCCGAACCCGGCTGGTATATGATACGTGTTGGCGATTTCAGGACAAAAACCGAGGCTACAAAATACCTGCTGATGGTAAGGAAAGTATTTCCCGATGCTTACCTGGTACCTGATATAATTAATTTCCCCGACCTGAACAAGCAATAAAATGAGCGAAAACATCAAACATGAGTGCGGTATCGCAATGCTAAGATTACGAAAGCCGCAGGAATATTATTTGGAAAAATTCGGTACATGGGACTGGGGATTGCAGAAAATGTACCTTATGATGGAAAAGCAGCATAACAGGGGCCAGGACGGAGCAGGTATAGCAGGCATAAAGATGAATGTCAGCCCTGGTAACAGGTATATTTACAGACAGAGATCAAACAAGGCCAATCCGATCAAGGAGATCTTCGGCCTTATATATGAAGATATTAACAGGCTAAAATTAAAAAACGCGGCTGGTTTTAGTGATCCTGAATTCATAAAAAGCAGTGTGCCTTTTGCATGTGATGTTTACCTCGGACACCTGAGGTATGGCACATATGGCAATTACAATATTGATTATGTGCATCCCGTGAGTCGCGAAAACAACTGGAAATCAAGAAATCTGGTTATGGCGGGAAACTTTAACCTGACCAATGTGAGCGAGATCTTCCGGAGCCTTGTAGAGCTTGGCCAGACCCCGGTCGATTTTTCCGATACCGTGACCATCCTTGAGAACGTAGGCCACCGCCTCGATGAGGAAAATGAAAGGGTCTTCAGGAAATTCAAGGAACAGGGTTATTCAAAGAGGGAAATAACACCTCTTATAGAAAAGAACATCGATCTGGCGACAGTGCTGGGCAAAGCAAGCCGGAACTGGGACGGCGGGTATGTCATGGCCGGGATGGTAGGGCATGGCGATGCATTTGTAATGAGAGATCCGGCCGGTATAAGACCGGCATTCTATTATGTCGACGACGAAGTGGTGGTTGTGGCTTCCGAACGCCCGGTAATACAAACCATATTCAACGTCAGGACCGACATGGTTCAGGAATTGCCGCCGGCATGTGCAATAATAGTCAGGGCCCCGGGCGAATTCACCGTTGAAAAGATCAGGGAGGAAACAGAACCAAGAAAATGCTCCTTTGAACGGATCTATTTCTCCCGCGGAACAGATAAGGCTATTTACCGGGAAAGAAAAAAACTCGGGGAACTGCTGGCAATACCGGTACTCGGGAAAGTAAACTTTGATGTCGAAAACACAGTGTTTTCATATATACCAAACACGGCAGAAAGTGCTTTCTACGGACTTGTAAAGGGAGTTGAAGACTATATAAACCAGTCAAAAGCCGATACTATAATCGCCAGGCGCGATGCCCTGACACGGGAGGAATTGTCGAAGATCATCAGCTGGAGGCCAAGGGTCGAAAAGATTGCCGTCAAGGATGTGAAGCTCCGTACATTCATTACCGAGGACAGAACCCGCAACGACCTGGTTGGACATGTGTATGACGTTACATATGGAGTTATCAGAAGAGGTATTGATAATCTGGTCGTTATTGACGATTCAATAGTGAGGGGTACTACACTGCGCCAGAGCATAATAAAGATCCTTGACAGGCTTGACCCGCGCATGATCGTGGTAGTTTCTTCATCCCCTCAGTTAAGGTATCCCGACTGCTATGGAATAGATATGGCTAAACTGGGAGACCTTGTTGCTTTCAAAGCTGCCGTCGGACTGCTTCAGGATACCGGACAGGAGGACCTTTTGCACAGGATCTACGAAGAATCCAGGAATGAGAATCTGAAGCCCGTTTCAGAGATCCGGAACCTTGTAAAGGAAATTTACAGACCCTTCTGCACATCGATGATCTCAGCAAAGATCGCTTCCATGCTTAAAGCGGACGATATTAAAGCTGAAATTGAAATAGTCTTCCAGTCAATCGAAGGACTTCATGAAGCCTGTCCCGGACATACCGGCGACTGGTATTTTACAGGAGATTATCCCACACCCGGAGGGAACAAGGTTGCTAACCAGTCCTTTATAAATTATATGGAGGGGCGGAACGAAAGGGCCTACTGATCCTTGTGTGAAAACCAGGTGATCAGAAAGTCCTTCTTGTATGAAGCCAGGTGCCTGTTGATCTTCTCAATGTAAATATCCCTCAGGGTTATCATTATGCCCGTTTCTTCCACATTGCCGAATTTATGGTTTATAAAAGTCCCGAAAGTTCGCATTGTTGGCGACAGGTTCATATAAGCATTGATCAGCGGGGGGATGTTCTCATCCAGGTTCCTTACCTCCCTTGAAAGGATCTTATAGTTATCCTTGTATCTCCATCCCCTGAAGATCTTCTTCATCTCATCCTCATGGAGGTCAATGTCGGCAGGTTCCAGCGGAAGTACCATCCGGTCAGGATCATCAAAATGCTTTTTCAGGAAATAGAGGATCATATTCCTCGCTTTCTGATTGAAATGAGTGTACATGGTCACCTTCCCGAAGAGATATTTCAGATGATGATTGTCAAGGATTATTGCTCCCAGACCATCCCACAGGTTGTCGAGCGCAAACAGGCTCTTACGCCCCATCGTCCTCGACTGGTAATCAGGATGTACGAATGAGCGACCGAGCTCCATCAGGTGCGGATAATATTTTTTCAGGAACTTTTCGGAAAAACTAAAGTATGATGACGATGCAAGCTTTGTGACATCACAGTCGGTACATCCTTTCTCAGGGAAATAAAAACGGTAGCCTCCGATGATCTCCTGCCTTTCCGGATCCCATACAATAAGCTGTTTCTGGGGATCTTTGGTGTGAAGATCAAACTCATCAATGTCAAGGCTTTTACCTGTTCCCCCCCCGGCATGACGAAAGGTGATCTCCCTTACCCTTCCAACCTCATGCATCAGGGCAGGCGAATTATTATTATCAAAAATGTAAACTTCGTTATTGCTGTTGTTTGTTCGCCTCAGGAGCTTGTCATTAGTCAGTTCGGCAATTATTTGTTCCTTAGGCAGTTGATCTGCAATTGGTTCCATTGTTGTTTGTTAAGAGCGCCAAATATCAGAATATTCTGTCAAATACAAGTCCGTATTAAGGATTTTTTTGATTTTTAAGCATTCACGTCAATCTCCGGTTCAAGTTCATATGTTTTGCCTTTAACCCATTCAGCCCATTCGGGAAGTGTTTTGCTGCCGTCAAATTGCTGCCAGGAAATTTTTTCCCCGAAAACAAGATTTATCACTTTTTCCTTCTGTTTGAACATCTCATCAGCCAGATACAGCATTTCAATATTTGCTTTAACCCCAAAGAAATTCCTTATGTTCGACAGGTTGTAGAAAAAACCGGAGTTCCTGCCGGAGAAATATGCAGGGACGATATCCCTTTTATGCTGTATTGCTTTTGAAATAAAGCTCTTATGCCATTCCAGGTCCTTGATGATCCCCTTCTTTTTCCTCGAACATAATCCGGCAGGAAAATAAAGGATCTGACTGCCGGAAGCATAAGCCTCCTCAATCATTCTGGCTGCTTCCCTTCCCTGTGCCCCATGCTTGTTTATCGGAACAAAAATCCCCGAAAGGTTGCGTATATTCATCAGGATATCATTTACCGGGAATTTAATATCCCCGAAATACCTTGAAAGCTCATTGATGAATACCAACCCGTCAAGGCCTCCGAGAGGATGGTTTGAAACGAAAATGTTCCTTCCGGAATCAGGTATGTTTTCGCGGCCGAAAACATTGTAGGTAATGTTAAAATGTTTTAATCCCGCCTCTATGAACTGCTCATTCTGAAGATGGCCGTATCGGGCCAGAAAATCATTGATCTCATCCTGGTGAACTATCCTTTCAAGATATTTTATGATAAAATTCGGGATTTTTCCGGCTAATCCGGGATTTTTATCAAACAGGACCTGCCTTACATCAATTTTCAAAGGTCCGATAT
>CAZTDW010000221.1:0-6621 GCA_964611835.1 uncultured Rikenellaceae bacterium
TCAAGTCCCTCAACATGACCAGGTTTTTCTCCTGTCCCTGTCCTTACAGTGTCTTCCACAGATTCACATAGCGAATCTACCTGGGTAACTGAAGAACCATGACAGATAACAAAAAAGTCGGTTATCCTGTTCTCAAGGTTCCTTAAATCTATTTTCAGAACATCTTTCCCTTTTTTCTCAAATATTCCCTTTATTATATTTTCCAGCAGTAAATCGGTCTCGTCCCGCCTTTTCTTCATCCGTAATTATCAATTAAATATCAAGTCGCAAAAGTACAAACTTTTATCTGTATTTTTGTATGAAACTCCTGATTTTACAATTTAAGTGCCAACCTTTAAAAAAATACTGCCTGACAAATTTTAAAATCAGTCTGCACCATGATTA
Organism: uncultured Rikenellaceae bacterium; assembly: GCA_964611835.1. Taxonomy (GTDB): domain Bacteria; phylum Bacteroidota; class Bacteroidia; order Bacteroidales; family VadinHA17; genus LD21. The sequence goes on from CAZTDW010000221.1 coordinate 385, forward strand.
TAGGATCAAAAATGATACTAATACGGGACGCCTCTTCGACCAACACTTATGCTTCAGGGCTTATCAGGGAAGATGCGGCTCCTGCAGAAGGCACAATAATATATACTAATCATCAGTCGGCCGGCCGGGGCCAGAAGGGGAACAAATGGGAAAGCGAGGATGGGAAAAATATCCTGTGCAGCATCATCCTGTTTCCCGATACGGTAATTCCGGAAGACCAGTTCGTAATATCAATGGCTGTATCACTGGGTATCCATGATTTCCTCTCAGAAAATATTCCGGTCTGCAGGGTAAAATGGCCTAATGACATTTATGCAGGAGATGACAAAATTTCCGGAGTGCTAATAGAGAATATGATCAGTGATGACAGGATTGAAAACAGTATTGTCGGCATTGGGCTTAATCTGAACCAGACAAGATTCATCAGCGACGCCCCCAATCCTGTTTCACTTAAAATGATAACAGGAAAGGATTATGACACGGAGGAATGTCTCAGACAGCTTGCCGCAACCCTGGATAAAAGATACAAGCAGATCCTTACAGGAGAATATAAAACAATTCTCGACAGTTTCGTATCAGTATTGTACAGACGTAATGAATGGCATAAATACAGGACCGGCAACATGGTCTTTGAGGGGAGAATAGAAGCAGTTACCGGCAAAGGGCATCTTATTGTTGAGGACAGAAAAGGACAAAAGCTTGAATTTGCAACAAAGGAAATTGAGTATATACTATGACTTATTCCATCCCCTGAAATTCTCCATTTCTGAAATCAGTGTCTCAAGCAATCTTATAATGTGTTTCTCTGCCATCATTTTCATGAATGGATTCATTAAGGCATTAACCGAAATGACCACTTTGGCTTTCTCAGCTTCTCCCCCGTTTATCCGCAGATCGAGGGAGAGATCCTGAATATTCAGCAATTCGGCATTATAAACCACCTCTGAATATGGAACCCTCCTGCTTAATTGTACTTTTATATTACCCAGGGGAACAACATTGAAACAGCAGGATTCACCTGTCAGTTCCGACACAGTAATGGTATTTTCAGGCAGCAGGTTTGTGAAGTTCCTTATATCGGAAGCAAACTCAAAGACTTCCCTGGGAGTGCATGTCAAAAGCCCTTCCCGGCTGGTGTATTTTGTTGATTGCGACATTCAGTTAAGTTATTTGCCCCATTCTGAGGGGTTCGTTCTCCACTTTCTCAGGGTTTCCAGTTCATTCTCCCCGATATAACCCGATGAAAGTGCTGTTTCTATCAGAGTGCTGTAGTTGCTCAGAGTATGAAGATCACAACCCTCAGCGGTAAATCCGGCTGCAGCTTTTTCAAATTCATAGGTAAAAATTGCCAGCATACCAAGAACTTCGCATCCTGCTTCCTTCAGAGCTTTAACTGCGCCCAGACTGCTGCCTCCCGTGGAAATAAGGTCCTCAACAACCACCACCTTCTGACCCTGTTCGAAAAAACCCTCTATCTGATTACCAAGGCCATGCTCCTTTGCACCCGAGCGCACGTAAATGAATGGAAGTTTCAGTTTATCTGCCGTGAGTGCCCCATGGGCAATAGCCCCGGTTGCAACCCCTGCAATCACCTCTGCTGCAGGATAAAGTGTCCTGACATATCCGGCAAACGATTCACTGATAAAAGATCTGATTTCGGGAAATGATAATGTTTTACGGTTATCACAATATATAGGTGACTTCCAGCCTGACGCCCAGGTAAAAGGATTTGACGGTTGTAATTTTATTGCTTTAATTTGCAATAGATAATCAGCGATCTTTGTAGCACAATTTTCCATCTCAAGATGTATAAAGTTCATTTCGAAGACAGATTCATTCTTTTAAGTGCGGAACCTGACCGGCTACAAAAATACGGGTTATTCTATAAATTCGGTGCTACAAACGAACTTTATAAGATCATCGCTGAATTTCAGGCAGATGAATCAATTCAGTCAATCAACATTTATGGCACCAATATAAAGCACATCTGGAAGATATTCAGGATATATTTCACTGAAGTAGGAGCTGCTGGAGGTCTTGTAAAGCATTCGTGCGGAAAGTACCTGTTCATTGAAAGAAAGGGAAAGCTGGATCTTCCAAAAGGCCATATTGAAGGCGATGAGGATCCCGAGGCATGCGCCATCAGAGAGGTGCATGAGGAATGCGGGATTACAGGGCATAGAATAGTTAAGTTCCTTGATTCAAGCTATCATACCTATACATGGGAGGGCATTTCATACCTGAAGAACACACGGTGGTACCTCATGGAATATTCAGGAACAATGGATTTAAAACCACAGACCGAGGAAGGAATTACCATGGTTGAGTGGCTGTCGCCCGAAGAACTAAGCAAAATCAAGGCTAATGCCTGGCTGTCGCTGATGGACCTCATCAATACTTCTGTCCTGAAAGACTGATGGCTAAACTTAAACAGGTTACTCTTCCTCTCCCCGGTAATCCTTTAGATTTATTGCAGCCGGCACAAACCGGGATGCATCTCCGCCACTCCTTATGATATCTCTTATTATTGTTGAATTTATGGGAGAATGTTCTGGGATTGTCAGGAGAAATATTGATTCAACATCTGATGCCAAAGCTTTGTTTACCTGAGCTATAGCCCTTTCAAACTCAAAGTCTGCCGCTGTTCTGAGACCTCTGAGGATATATCTGGCATGGTGTTTTTTACAGTAGTCGACTGTGAGCCCTTCATAATGGTCGACCCTGATGCGTGGTTCATCCTGAAAGACCCTCGCTATCATTTCCTTTCTGACATGGAGGGGATAATAGTTCTTTTTTAATGCATTGGCCCCTACCGCAATTATTATTTCATCAAACAGGCATAGGGCTCTTTTTACAATTCCTTCATGACCAATGGTGAAAGGATCGAAGGAGCCGGGAAAAACAGCTATTTTCTTCATTCAAATGTGATTTTCTTCGGATTCTTAACTTTCTGCCTCAGCAGCGAAAGGTCCAACACCTCCATAATTGTATCCACATAATGGAATTTAAGCCCCTTTATATATATTTCGTTGATATCTTCAACATCTTTTCTGTTCTCTTCCGATACAATTATCTCCTTTATGCTGGCGCGTTTGGCAGCGAGGATCTTTTCCTTAATCCCGCCTACCGGAAGCACCTTGCCCCTAAGGGTTATCTCCCCTGTCATTGCCAGGTATTTTTTCACCTTGCGCTGGGTGAATGCCGAAGCTATCGAGGCGGCCATGGTTATGCCGGCTGACGGTCCGTCCTTAGGAATGGCACCCTCCGGAACATGTATGTGAATGTTCCATTTCTCTGAAAAATTATCAGGAAGGTCGAGGAATTCAGCATTGGATTTAAGGTATTCAAGTGCTATTACCGCCGATTCCTTCATAACCTCTCCAAGGTTACCCGTAAGTGTCAATTTCCCGTTTCCCCGGCTAAGGCTCGTTTCAACAAACAGGATTTCACCACCGGCAGCGGTCCATGCAAGGCCGGTAACCACTCCTGCCTGATCGTTGCCTGCATAAATGTCACGCACATATTTAGGAGGACCAAGAATCTCAAGGAGCTTTGATTCAGACAGCTCAGTGTCGTAGCTTATGCCTGAGGCTATGTTCTTGGCTGTAACCCTTACGACCTTTGCCAGCTTCTTGTCAAGCTCCCTCACTCCCGACTCCCTTGTATACTTGTCAATGATTGTCTCCATAACCTTTCTGCCGATTGAAAGCTGATCAGGTCTGACACCATGGTTTTCAATCTGTTTCGGAAGAAGGTGAAGATCTGCAATCTCGAGCTTTTCCTCTACAAGGTATCCTGTAATCTCGATGAGTTCCATCCTGTCCTTCAAAGCAGCACTGATTGTTGCAAGATTATTGGCAGTTGCGATGAAGAGCACTCTTGAAAGATCATATTCCATCTCCAGGAAATTGTCGAAGAAAGTGCTGTTCTGCTCAGGATCAAGTACCTCAAGAAGAGCTGAAGAGGGATCTCCGCGAAAATCCTGCCCCACCTTGTCGATCTCATCAAGAATGAAAACCGGGTTTGATGAGCCGGCTCTTTTAAGGTTCTGCACTATTCTCCCCGGCATTGCTCCAATGTAGGTCTTGCGGTGTCCTCTTATTTCAGCCTCGTCGTGGAGGCCTCCCAGCGACATTCTGACATATTTTCTTCCCAGGGCTTTTGCAACCGACTTTCCGAGAGATGTTTTTCCTACTCCCGGAGGTCCGTAAAGGCAAAGTATCGGAGACTTAAGATCCCCTTTCAGTTTTAGTACAGCCAGATGCTCAAGGATCCTTTCCTTTACCTCTTCCAGTCCGAAGTGATCCTCATCAAGAACCCGCCTTGCATTGTTAAGGTCAAGGTTATCATCCGTGCAGAAGTTCCATGGCAGGTCAAGAAGTGTCTGAATATAATTCACCTGCACTGAATATTCCGCAGCAGCAGGATTGAGCCTGTGCAGTTTGTCAAGCTCTTTTTCAAAGGTCTTCTTCACTTCGGCAGGCCAGTTTTTCGATTCACCCTTCTTCCTGTACTCCTCGATCTCCTTTTCCATAGGATTCCCTCCAAGTTCATTCTGAATAGTCTTCATCTGCTGGTGAAGGAGGAATTCGCGCTGCTGCTGGTCCAGATCACTCTTAACCTTCGACTGGAGTTCATTTTTCAATTCCAGGAGCTGTATCTCCTGAACCAGGAATTCCAGCAGCTGATAGCCGCGGTCGCGAAGGCTGTTTATTTCAAGTAAACGCTGCTTGTCCTGTACCTTAATATCCGTATTTGAACAGATGAAATTTATAAGATAGGTGCTGTTCTCAATATTCTTTATGGCAAAGGAAGCTTCGGGTGATATGTTTGGATTTATCTTTATAATCTTGAGCGAAAGATCTTTAAGGGATCCGACTACAGCGTCGAAATCTTTGCTTGGCAGCTCGGGTTTGACCTCAGGTATTGACCTGACCCTGGCAACAAAATAGGGATCATCGGATACAAGCTCCTCCAATACCATTCTTTTACGTCCCTGGATTATTGCAGTGGTAGACCCGTCGGGCATTTCAAGAAGCTTCACTATCTGGCCCACGGTACCTATGGTATGAAGATCGGCAAAGGTTGGATTTTCCGTGTCAGGATCCTTCTGGGCTACAGTGCCCACGATTTTGTCAGACCTGTAGGCATCCTTAATGAGCTGGATAGATTTAGGACGTCCGATTGATATTGGAAGAACCACCCCGGGAAAAAGTACTGTGTTTCTTAATGACAGGACAGGAATGCTTTCCGGCACTTCTACATCCTCAAGATCACCATCCTCTCCATCTGCAATGATGGGAACTATGTCACCTTCCCCATCAAGCAGGTCCGGAAGAAATAAATTACGTGTTGTTCGCCTCAGTTTCTTGTCCATCTATAAAAAAAATGCTGTCAAATTTACATAAAATTTTACACCTGAAGTCAGGTAAGTGCAAAGCAATCATTATGCCACAGTTGGTAATTCAAAAAAAATCCCGGCTTATTAGGCCGGGATACCATATTATTATAACCTTTATTTCTTCTTGCCTACATGATCTTTGTAACGGTTCATGAACTTATCAACCCTTCCAGCAGTGTCAACAAGTTTCATTTTTCCAGTGTAGAAAGGATGCGAGGTATTTGAGATCTCAAGCTTGATCAATGGATATTCCTGTCCGTCTTCCCATTTGATGTTCTCCTTCGATGGCGCTGTTGACCTGCTGAGAAATGAATAGCCGTTTGACATATCCTGGAAAACAACGAACCTGTAATTTTTAGGATGTATACCGTTTTTCATCGTTTATTCTTTTAATCTATGTTCACAAATATCCCTGAATAAGGGTTTGCAAAAGTACATAAATTTATAATAAATGCAAAACCGGAGACAAATTTATTTACTATTCCCCGTGTGGCCTGATCCCGTATTGAGAATACCCTGCATCTCATCCATATACCTCGTAAACTTCAGTTTTTTGTTAATAAGGTACCTGTAGGTGATATGCGTTTTTGCCTTTTTTGCCCCAAGGGCTTCATAGATAGCTATCATTTTCGGATTAAAGTCCCCTACCCACGACAGTTCAAGCTCCTTATACCATGGTTTCCGCTTGAAAACTCCATAAAGATTATAGAATATTGCCGATTCAACTCCTCCGTTCTGGTGGGATGGATTCACTCCCCCGACTACTGCCCTCATTCTCGTAATCTTATGTGTTGCTTTAAAGTACAGGAATCTGATCTTGTTTATCAGGTGAAGCT
>CAZTDW010000222.1:0-6620 GCA_964611835.1 uncultured Rikenellaceae bacterium
AAACGGCTTTTTTTTTACTCCCTTATCCGGAATATTCAAATCCTTCATGAATTCACTTCAGGCTCTTCATAAAATTCCGGAAATCAATCTTTCCCAAGCTCTCTGCCAAGCAAGGCCACAAACCCGTCAATGTCCTCCACCGTGGTATCCCAGCTTGTCATAAGCCTGTATTCGCTAATGCTTTCATCCCATGGATAAAAGAAATAAGATTTACTCAGCTTTTCTGCCAGATCAGCTGGCATCTCAACGAATATGCCATTAGCATCTACCGGCTGAGTTATCCTGAGCTCACTGTACCCCCTTATCTTTCCGGCCAGAAGCCTGGCCATAGAATTTGAATGTGAAGCACACTCTTTCCAGAGATCATTTCTGAAATATGCAATATACTGGGCAGAAATAAACCTCATTTTCGATGCCAACTGCATTCCCTGTTTTCTTATATACTTAAAATCCTTTGAAATGCCTTTCCTCAGGAAACACACTGCCTCTCCATACATCATTCCGTTCTTAGTCCCTCCGAATGAAAGTACATCCACCCCGGCATCAGTCGTAAATGCCCTGAAGGGAAGATCCAGTGAAACCGCTGCATTGGCTATTCTCGCACCGTCCATATGAAGAAACATGCCATTGGAATGGGCAAAATCAGCCAGGTTTCCTATTTCCGCTGAAGTATAAACGGTACCCATCTCGGTTGCCTGGGTTATTGAAATAATTCCGGGCTGTGAATGATGCTCAAAATCAATTCCATGCATATGCTTCTCAACCATCCGCGGGGTTATTTTCCCATCAGGAGTCTCAACAGTCAGAACTTTGCAGCCAATGAATTTTTCGGGGGCACCGCATTCATCCTCCTCAATGTGGGCTGTGGAAGCCGTGATCACCGAGTTCCACGACCTGGCGATGCTGCTAAGTCCCAGAACATTGGCTGCTGTACCTGTAAAAACAAAAAAAGTTTCAGTTTCACTGCCCAGGATTTCCCTGAAAAGGGCTTTTGCTTTGTCTGTGTACTCATCCGAACCATACCCAAGGGTGTGCCCATCGTTTATAAGTGCAATCTCTGACAGTATAAGCGGGTGCACTCCTGCATTGTTGTCGCTGGCAAAACCTCTCATACAATATTACCTTCCGATTATTTTTGCCATAAATTCCCGTGCAAGACTCACCTGTTCATGAACATAGTCAATTCCGGCAATCGAATGATCTTCCTTAAGTACCTGGTGACACAGTTCGAAAGTAAAATAGCCTTCATAGCCTATCTCATCCATAAGGGCTATGTAGTGAGAATAGTCTGGAATCTGTCGGTTTGCATAATACTCCAGAACCAATGGCTTAACGATTCCATCCCTGTCGCGGAAATACTCTCCGCCATAATGGGAATGCACCTGCAATCCACCAATAGTCCGTACTGCATTGGCAACATATTCTTTGTCGAGGTTCTCAAATATAGGAAGGTCAAGGCACACTTTAAGCCAGGGAGAATTTACTTCCCTGACAAGGTCGAGAGTGTCCTTCCAGCCCCTTATAAGCGGGGCATGGTTTTGCAGTACCATTACAACACCGGACTCCTCTCCCATTGCTGCGGCTTCCCTGAGACAGTCCTTGACGAAGTTATAGCGGTCGAGGCGGGTGGCGAAAGGATACTGCCTCTGAAAAGTATAAAAGTCTGCACCTCTTACCAGCTCATAGGTACCTATCCCTTCGTGGATCGGTACACCGGGCCAGGCCGCAAACAATCTTACGAATCCGGCACCAAGATCTTTGGCCAGCCTGGCCGTTTCCCGGACCATAAGCAGCTGACATTCCCTGTGCTCGGGGATCGGGCTTGAAAAGTCATTGTTTGCCGCTACACACGGTATCTCAAGCCCGTATTTTGAAAGGGAATTACGCATCTCTTCCCGCCTGCGCTGATTCAGATCCATCGGATTACCCATCGGACGCTTGTTATCAAGCTCAACACCGTCAAATCCGAATTCCTTTGCCCGCCTGCACATTTCCTCAAATGATAGTGCATCACCCTTATACCATATACCTCCGTAAGTAATTGAATACAATCCGATTTTTATCTTTGCTTTTCCAGATTGCTTCTGTTCAGGATTGACATTTTCCGGGTTAACGCCGGAAGCTACTCCTCCGAACATTGCAGCTCCGGCAGCTGCTCCTGATGTCTCAATGAATTTTCTCCGATCCATTTCAGTATTTATTTTTTGCTTTGAACTTTACTTTTCCTGGCAAAAAAAAGCATTACCAGGCCAAATACCAGCATGATTATGCCCATTATAATATTTACATTTATCCCCAGGGATTTGATGTACATTTCGGGGTTGGAAAATGTAAAAAATCCGTAAGTAGTTATCAAAACTCCAAGAATTGAGAACATTAGTCCTATGGGTATTCTTATATCAACCATCTTTATTTCCTCCTACCAGAACATTATACTTAAAATTACACATATCACGGTAACAATTACAGCAAGTCCGACAGGACGCTGATACCATGCAACATTCTCTTCCACCAGCTTTGGAGTAAGAGAATAGACCAGACCCCTTAAATCCTCGTCAGTTTTTATCTTGCGGGTCAGAAGCGACAGTACGACCGTAACCAGGGTAGCAACACTGAAGGCAATTATTGCGGTCCAGAAGTTCTGTGCCATCTCTACCGGATAGGTATGAACGACTGCTATCCATCCGCCTTTTACCAGAGTTGTTGCTCCCAAAGGAACGGTAAGCCCGTGATGAACAAGGGCCATCAGAAAACCTGAAAGGAGGCCGGTAAATGCAGCATGCCCCGTGGTTCGTTTCCAGAACATGCCCAGGAAGATCACTGCAAAAAGCGGAGCATTTATCATCGAGAATATGGTCTGGAGAAAATCCATTATGTTTCCGAACTTGGTTGCAATATAAGCTGCTGCTATGCTCAGCAGTACACCGAATATGGTTGCGATTCTCCCCACATTGAGATAATGTTTCCCGTCAGCTTCTTCATTCCCTGTTGGTTTTCTTATATAGCTCTGATAGATGTCGTAAGTCCATACGGTGTTGAATGCGGAAACATTTCCTGCCATCCCCGACATAAATGATGCAAGCAATGCCGTAATTCCCAGACCAAGTACCCCTGCAGGCAGATACTGCCGCAAAAGCATGATGATTGTATAGTCATATATAGGCTTTCCGGCGGCATCAAGTGGCATGATAAAGTTTTTTGAAGGGTCTTGCCAGAGGGCAAGTGATATGATACCCGGTATAATTATCAAAAAAGGGATGAACATTTTTGGTATAGCTCCAATCAAAGGCACCTTTCGCGCTGCCGTTATCGACTCGGCAGCAAAAGCCCTCTGCACTATAAGGAAGTTTGTGCACCAGTACCCGAATGATAAAACAAATCCCAGGCCAAACAGAATTCCAAACCATTCAACCCCAAGGGGATTGGATGTTGCATGACCCGAATATTTCCATGTTGTTGTCCATGTATCGGCTGCATATCCCAGATCAGTGGAAATGGGTGCCAGGCTCTCCTTCAACCCCGACCACCCTCCTATATCCTTGAGGCTGAGAAAGACCAGGGGTAGCAAACCAATCACAATTATGAAGAACTGAAGCACCTCATTATAAATTGCCGATGACAGTCCTCCAAGATAAGTATATCCAAGTACAATAAGTGCCGAGACCCACAGACTTACATTGAAATCCCATCCCAGCACCTTTTCCATAAGTATTGCAAGCGCATACATGGAGATACCGGATGCCAGAATTGTCATCAGGGCAAACAGGATAGCATTCAGGCCCCTGGTCTTTTCATCATACCGGAGTTTAAGAAACTCCGGAACAGACCTGGCTTTGGATCCGTAATAAAACGGCATCATGAATACAGCCAGAAAGATCATGGCAGGAATTGCTCCGATCCAGTAAAAATGAGTGGTAAGCATCCCATATTTCATCCCCGATCCTGTCATGCCCATGACCTCAAGGGCTCCAAGATTAGTCGAAATAAAAGCCAATCCGGCTACCCATGCAGGAATAGACCGCCCCGCCTCAAGAAATGCATTGGCATTTTTCATGAATTTTCGCAGGAACCATCCTACTCCCAGCACAAAAACAAAATAGATTATCATTATCAGATAATCTATCCAGCTCAAATCAAGTTTCTCAAGCATGATAAACGGAATTTAGTTTTTTCGAATCAAAAATTATATTACGTATCAGGATACCAAATGAATTAATCATTCTGAGTAAAAATACTTATTAAGATCGGTATTTCAATAACAGACAATTTTTTTTTCTTGCTGCATAATGAGCATCATCAATTCTTTCCTCCCGGTATCCATAATCCGTTTTAATCAGGTTTTTATCTTCAATGGTTTTTTTGAAATGCATTTAGTTAAATATATTTGCATAAATTTAATTTTGAAGACCAGGTATTTTATATTCATCTCATTCAGGGGGACGCGCTATCATGGATGGCAGGTGCAGCCTAATTCGCTCTCCGTCCAGAAGATACTCGATGATACTCTGAGTCTTGTTCTTAAGGAAAAGATATCAACTACAGGGGCAGGAAGAACGGATGCCGGAGTTAATGCCTCCGTTTTCTGCGCACATTTTGATTGTGCCATTCCCGGCCTGGATTCACGTGAAAACATGGTGTTCAGGCTGAACAGGTTCCTGCCTGCTGATATTTCGGTACAGGACATAAAACGAGCCACCCCTGATGCCCATGCACGGTTCAGTGCATTATCCAGAACATACAAATACTTCATTTCAAGAAGAAAGGACCCATTCAGTGAACAGACAAGCTGGTATATTTACGGTGATCTTGATGTCGGCGAGATGAACAGAGCTGCTGAAATCCTCCTCCGTCATTCCGATTTTAAAAGCTTCAGCCGGCTCCATTCAGACAATAAAACCAATATTTGCAGGATAATTTCAGCATCATGGGATATCGAAGGTGATAAATTGATCTTTACCATAAGGGCAGACAGGTTCCTGAGGAATATGGTCCGCGCTATAGCCGGTACAATGGTAAATGTAGGCAAGGGAAAAATTAATGTTGAACAGTTTGAAGAGATAATAATGGCCAAAGACCGGTCAAGAGCCGGAATATCAGCTCCAGCAAAAGGTTTGTTCCTTGCAGATATTGAATATCCCGGTAACCTGTTTCCCGATTGATGGGAAAGATAACCGCCTGTACGCTATAATATGATTTTAATCAATAAGATACAAAAAGACAATTATTTATCAACCACATTTTCAGATAAGAAATAATTGAATACTTTCGTCGTTTGATATAAATAACCAAATTTAAATTCAAATCTTTATGATATTAGACCTTAACATTCCCTTCCTGCAGAACGGCATGACGACCGAAAGAGCCACAACTGTCCTCGATCTGTTGATGAAAGGCGGCGTTATCATGATACCGATCATTCTTCTGTCACTGATTAGTGTTTACATCTTTATTGAAAGGTATGTATATATAAAAAGGCTCTCTTTTATAGACAAAGCACTTGTTCCATCGATCCTTAATGAGCTCAGGGATGGTAACAAAGACAAGGCTGTGGTCCGTGCCAGAAATGACCAGGCAGCGGTGGGGAGGATCCTTGAAAGCGGACTTGACAAGTTCGGAAAGCCATCAGGAGAGGTTGAAAGAAATCTTGAAACAACCATTAACCTGGAAATCACAAAGATGGAAAACTATACCGGGTACCTTGGAATAATTGCCGGTATTGCTCCCATGCTAGGATTTATAGGTACCATTTCAGGAGTAATAAAGATATTCTATAATATATCTCTTGCCGACAACATAAGCATCGGCATCATAGCGGGAGGCTTGTATCAGAAAATGATATGCAGCGGTGCGGGATTAATTGTCGGAGTACTTGCATACGCTGCTTACCATTACCTTCAGATGAAAATAGACAGATACACGATAAGGCTTCAGGAATCGCTTGTTCAGTTCTTAAAAGCATTTTGAGATGAATATCAGGAGAAACAAACACTTTAAGCCGGAAGTATCGACATCGTCGCTGAACGACATTATGTTCTTTCTGCTGCTGTTCTTTCTGATTGTGTCCACATTGGCCAATCCCAATGTTATCAAGGTCCTTCTGCCGACCTCCAGGTCAGCACAGAATATAAATAAGCAACAGATAAACCTGACAGTTACTGAAAACAAAAGATTTTACATTAACCAGAAAGAAATCCTTTTTGAGCAGCTTGAGCAGGAACTGAGGGTTCAGACCAGGGATCTGGAAGGACCGACAGTTATCCTGCGCTTTGCCAGAAACCTTAATATACAGGATCTTATAGATGTCATGGAGGTAGGCGTACGGCTTAATATCAAAATGGTTCTGGCGACAGATAAGGCAAGTGCACAAATGTAATTGCCTGGCAACAGCATCATCAGGACGATGATCATCGCGATACTCCTGACACCCGATTCTGACCTTCCTCAGGCTCCGTTTACCGGTAAATTGCGAGCAGAAATACGGTATTTTTCAATCATTTGATATTTGTGATATTTATCACATAATTTGGTTGTTAAATATTTCACAATGAAGCAAAGAAATTATATTTTTGGCCAGCTTTTAAAGAAACCTATACGCTGATCCTATGAGCAATGAATGGCTT
>CAZTDW010000223.1:0-6618 GCA_964611835.1 uncultured Rikenellaceae bacterium
ATACCTGGGGCTGGCTCTTGGCTACAGTACGGCAGGGCACACATCACCAGTAGCCCAGGATGCTTCAAATCTTGCCAAAGGATATGCCCTTAAGGCTCTTTCACTCGACTCAACACTTGCAGAAGCCCATGCTGTACTTGCCATGAGATATCTTTATACCGAGTGGGACTTCCCGGCCACCGAACATTCGCTTAAACGCGCAATGGAATTAAATCCGAATATCCCCTCGGTACATTATACTTACGGCTGGTATCTTGCTCTCGCGAATAAGATCGATGAGGCAGCTGATGCGATGAAAAAGGCTCTTGAAATTGATCCTACCGACCAGGTCGCCCAGGGATATCTGTCATGGCTTTACCTGTATTTCGGAAGATTTGAGGACGCATTAAGGGAAGGGCAGAAATTACTTCAGCTTCAATCCGACAGTACTCTTGCATATTACCTTATAGGCTCAGCATATACGGAAATGGGCATGCATTATGAAGGAATCGAGGCATGCAAAAAAAGCCTGGCTATAAGTCCGGGATATGAAAGTTGCCTCGGAATTGCATATGCCCGGGCAGGACAGAAGGATAAAGCCTTACAGGTTATTGCAGAGATGGAGAAAAGCAGGGATTACTGGTGGTACGCCTGGGGACTGGCTGAAGTATATGCCACTCTAGGTGAAAAAGAAAAAGCACTCGACTGCCTGGAAATTGCCTATAAAAACCGGGGAGACTTCGTACCATGGATGAAAGCGGACTTTTATTTCAAGCCGTTGCTTAATGAACCCAGGTTTATTGAGATGACAAACAGGCTTAAACTGCCTGTTTAAAACAAATCCATAAATGGTTCCCGGAATGCTGCCGGTTCTCAAAAAATCAGTATTCAGTAATCAGTAATCAGTAATCAGTGAGTCAGTTGATTAGTAGCCTGGTGCCTGGTGGCTGGTGCCTGCTGCCTGGTGCCTGGTGCCTGGTGCCTGCTGCCTGCTGCCTGGTGCCCAGCAACAAGCAACCAACTACTTTCTCTCTCGATTTCTTAATTTTCCCTTTGCAATACTTGCCCAAAGAGCTAAATTTGGCAAAAGCTTGATTTATGGCACTGAAAGTTGATGATCTTGAAGATCAGTCAAAATACAGACAGATACTGAAAATACCTTACGATGAACTTGTTACGTTTGTCCTGGATTATTTACGCAGGAAATCAGGACTGATGATTTTCTTCTGGTCGGCATGCATCATAACTCTTGGATTAGCATTGACAGTAAGGTTCAATCTGAGCGGATATTTTCCCTTAAAGAAGATTTTTTTACATACGATCCTCGGACTGGTGGTTTTTCCCCTACTGTATATTCCCGTTCATGAATTATTGCATATTATTCCATACTATCTTACCGGAGCAAAAAAGATCAGGGTTGGAATGGACTTAAAACAATACATGTTTTATGTGACTGCCCACAGGCATGTGGCTACCAGAAGACAGTTCAGCCTTGTGGCCTGGTTCCCTTACATCATTACAACCCTCGTACTTGTCTATTTTGTTCTTTCGCTTCCTGGTTTGTGGAAATGGAGCTTTTCCCTGTTCCTTTTTGTACATACCACAATGTGCGCCGGAGATTTTGCATTGCTGAACTTTTGCTGGATAAACAGGAAGAAAAAGATTTTTACATGGGACGATGCGGATGAGAAAATGGCTTATTTTTATGAAGAGATTTGAGGTAAGGTTGAATGGTTGAAAGGTTGAAAAAGTTGAACGGGAGAAGGGGTGGATGGGTGAAAGGGAGAAGATACTATGAGATGAAGTAATCTGCGTTTATCTGCTCCCGAGAATTCGGGATGCGGGAAAAAATCAGAGCCAACCATATCCTGTAAAATTTTTAAGATTGATAAAATGATTAATTAACAAATACTTAACTATGAAAAAACAAGTTCTAATTGCTTTACTATTTTTCATTTCGATTGTCAGTGGTTTTGGGCAGAGAAAAATTGTTAACATTCCTGATATTCCGGGATATGTTACCCTCAAATGTGATTTTCATCTCCACACAGTTTTTTCCGACGGGTCAGTATGGCCGGCCAACCGGGTGGCAGAAGCTTACATTTATGGCCTTGATGCCATCTCAATAACTGACCATATTGAATACCTGCCCCATAAAGATTTTATTCCAACTGATCACAATGCAGCATGGAAAATATCACAGGGAGCTGCAGCTGAAGGCAACATCATTCTCGTTCACGGTGCAGAGATTACCCGGTCCATGCCTCCGGGTCATCTTAATGCGCTTTTCATCACCGATGCCACCGCCCTCGATAAAGACTCAGTATCCGATGCTATAGAGGAAGCAATAAAACAGGGAGCTTTCATTCAGTGGAATCACCCCGGATGGAGGGCACAGGAACCTGACGGGATTCCGAAAATGTACCCGCTTCATAAGAGTTACCTCGAGAAAAAATGGATCCATGGAATTGAATTCTTCAACGACAGTGAATACTATCCTCCGGTTCTTACATTCTGTATGGAGAACAACCTTGCTGTGATGGCTAACAGCGACAAACATGGTAATATAAGCGAGGATTATCAGAAGCCTGAATATCCAAACAGGCCAATGACACTTGTTTTTGCAAAGGCAAGAACTCACGATGCACTTAAGGAAGCTCTTTTTGCCGGGCGTACTCTTGCTTATTTCAAGGATATCGTAGCAGGTAAGGAAGAATTCGCAAAGCCTTTCTTCTACCAGTGTATCTCGGTTGCAAAACCATATTATCAGAACGACAGGAGCCTCTTCTTTGAGATAACGAACAGGTCGGATATAACTTTTTCACTGGTCAATGGTCCGGCGGAAGCCCCGGCTTCACTGACCCTTCCGGCCAACTCGGTGACAAGGGTGGTGCTCAGTAAAAAATTCACCGGTCCTCTCGCTTACGATGTAAGAAACGTAATGACAGGAGAGAATTCATTACTTAGGATCGAGCTTAACTACAGGTAGTTCACACTTCCTGAAGATAACCGTTCAATCCTTTTGATGTCAGGATCGACAAAGCGTCATCCCAGCTGATGTATTTTCTGTTTTTCAGTGCTTCAATAATCCTTATTATTGAGAGAGCGACTTCCGCAGTCTGTTCGGGATTTTTAACTGTCATGAATTCGATAGCATCATACAGTACTGCATTGATCTCCCCGAAGGTTAGCTCATCCTGTTTTCCGTAACGGCCGGTCCAATCCGCGCTGCCGATAACATCATTAACATGGCTCATAACAAGAAAAGTAGCCCTTCCGATAAGCTTGAGATTACTGGGATTGACATTTGTCATGGTATTGCCCGTCACTCTTCCAAGCTTTGCCATCATTGCTGTTGAATGCGCATTTAGGAGCATTTTGAGAGCCATCTGCCTTCTCAATCCTATCGGATCGGGAAATGCCGGGAGTATAACCGACACCTCCACATCACCCCTGAAAGAGTGCCCAGCTACAGACTTCGCTGCATCCGTAACAGATATGACAGCCACTTTGCCTCCCCTTGATTTTACCAGTGATGCAAACCTGCCAAAAGAGAGGGAAGGATCATCTGTTTCGAGCCTTTCACCGTCGACACAAACAATAACACCTATGTCGCCAGGTTCCGGTCCCCGCCTGTTTATATTTGAATCTGAAAACGACAGGTCGTAAACAAATTGCTGGTCATTTCCAGCCTTAAGAAGGCTTTTCAGGGCAACATCCTTAAGATACGGGTCGTCGATCTCATTTTCGAAAGCAGGCCGGTAATATGAATCTTCCAGTCCCCTGAAATTCCTGCCAAGGAATACCTGCCAGGCTTCTCCTATGCTTTTACTGTCGGTCCATACCTGGATCCACGATTTACGCCTGGGTTCCCCAACGGTATCGAGCGGAAACAATTTGAATGTAGGGCTGCGCTCAGTACTGTCGATAAATACAGTGACCATGGCTTCCCTGGCAAAATATGTTGAAAAATGATGGGCTGCATAAGTTGAGGCTTCCAGTTCTGTAAATCGTGCAATATCGGATGCCCTGTCATCAACGCTTTTCCTGACATCATCGAACGAAAGAAGCCGTCCTGCCAGATCCAGTCCTTTCTCAAATCCCAGGCCGGCAAGCGCCTTTTCATCAAGGAAATCACCCAGTATCCTGTACAATGCCTCTTCCATCACTGCACCGAGGATAAAGGTCTCACTGGTGGTTGCCTGAAGCCTTGTTGAACCCGTGATTCCCTGGGGACCGGTTGTGAAATTCAGTTTGGTAATACCATTGTTTTCAATCACGCTCCTGCTCCTGTCAAACGGCAGCAGGCGTTCGTCGGGATTATTATAGGCGAAGTAAAGATTCGCGGCTGATTCAGCATTGTGTTGGACCGCCGGGTCTCCATACTGCCTCCAGGCAGTAAGTATGGTCCCGATCACCGACGAAGTCTCTCCTCCCTCAGTCACGCAAAATACTGCATCCCCTTTTTCTATCCCTCTGTCGTTTAGCTGCAGTTTTCCTATGAGCTGCAGATCTTCAAACCCTTCTAGGGAACTTATCAGAGCCCTGTCGGCCCCGGTCATCTCGCCGATAAGACGTTCTTCAATATCTTCAGGCAGATGGCCTTTAAGCTTTCCCCAGTATTCCGACTGCCTGATCTTCCTCCAGAACGGCCTCCAGAATGTACTTTCCATCTGCTTTGCCAGCCTTCCGGTGGCACCGCAGCCATAGAAGTATATCTTTTTCCCATTGGCTATCGCCCTGTGCATGGCACTGACAGCATTCTCAAGCAAAACAGGATCCTTGCACAAAACTTCAATTCTTGCCGTGATATCTTCATCAACGGAAAGCAGCATCCTGAGGCCTTTTTCAGTGTCCTCTGCAATTGTCGAACTAAGTGTCCATGTTTTGGGATGCCTCTGTTCCGTCAGCAGTGTAAAAAGGTGGAATTGCTTCTTGTTCTCAACGTAATCTACCGACTGTTCTGATGGTTTAATTTCAAGGTATTCAAGTATCTTGCTCATTTATTTAATTTTATGATTTAATATCAATATTGCTTTATAATAATTCTACCCATGGATGTCTCTTAATTTTCCCGCATCCCGAATTCTCAGGAGCAGATAAACGCAGATTACTTCATCTCATAGTATCTTCTCCCTTTCACCCATCCACCCCTTCTCCCGTTCAACTTTTTCAACCCTTCAACCATTCAACCCATCAACCTCTCAGCCCTTCCTCAAAACCTCTCCTTCGCCATCTTCACCACATCGTCGCCGCTTTTCACAGGACGGATCCTGAAACTGTATTCATATTTCCTGTCCAGGAGCCTGTATTGCGGA
Organism: uncultured Rikenellaceae bacterium; assembly: GCA_964611835.1. Classification (GTDB taxonomy): domain Bacteria; phylum Bacteroidota; class Bacteroidia; order Bacteroidales; family VadinHA17; genus LD21. Next base: position 5,298 of record CAZTDW010000223.1, read on the forward strand.
TGGATCTCAGCGCCCCATGAGTCGTCTCCGCCAACTCCCATCTGCCCGTAATCCACGTTCAGATTCACGAAATCGCCGGGCTTCACATCATTGGTATGGGTATTGGCAGTTTTTGCATCCCTGCGATATTGTGACAGCTTACCAGGTGATTCAAAATCATCATGGACATTCCGCAGAGCTGCGAAACAGATCAATGGCGATCCACTTACAAGCAGTCCGTTTCCATCCTCATCAGTAAGAGTGAGCCATCTGGTATCTGTTTTATAGCCGTTTTCCTGCGGGCGTATATATGGGACGTACTGGTCATCAACACTGCTTTCGTAGAGACCTGTGAGGGCGGAGGTTTTCCTGTCGGAATAGTTCTCATGCGGTCCCCTTCCAAACCACCGCAGATTTGAATACTCCAGTGGCAGCCTCATCTGCATCCCCATCCTTGGTATCTCTGGTATCATGTCAGACAGTTTTGAAAACTGGTTTTTAACTATCACATCAGCCGATCCCATTATGATATATGTCGAAACATATCCTGCTATCTTTTCACCTTTCGGACCCGGAATATCATACTCCATGGTAAGCATCACCCTGTCCATTTCAGGCTGCTGTATATTTACCTTTCTTATTACAGCTTTTTCACCTGCTTTTTTCCATATCCCAAGCTTCACATCCATTCCGTATCCATAATCGTTGTCGGTAGGAGGGCGCCAGAAATCAGGTTCCGGTCCCTGCCTGATTAATTCGCGCTCGCCTGAATTGAATGACACGATTCTGCCTTTTTCAAGGTCAAACCGGATATTGAATCCTTCGCCGCTGACCGTAAAGATGCTTCCCTCAGTTTTCGTCTGCAATACCCTGAGCTCATCCCTCTGCCCGTATAGAGGTTTCCCCTCAAAGGGCAGCCGGAACTGTTCTGAAGCATAAATGTGATCTTCGGGCACCAGATTCCATTCCAAGCTTCTGGTCGCATTTAAATTCAGGAAATATTCTGTCCCGGGAGAAGATTCAATTTCGCCGAAAGGGATAACGGCAACAGTATCCTGGTGCGGCTGAAGTTCAGGGAATGCAAGACTTCCGGATTTAACTGCAATACCGTCGGAATAAACTGTCCATAAGATCGTAAAATCCTTTAGTGGAATGAAGTCATATTTATTTATGATCCTGACGCGGCCTGCTTTAAGGTCGACAGGTTCAAATCCTATGTATTGATATACTTTCTTTACTTCGGCCAGGCCTGGTTTTCCAGTTCTGTCGGGCCATGTAAGGCCGTTTATGCAGAAGTTTCCATCGCTGGGCACTCCCTCCTCCCCGAAGTCACCTCCGTACG
>CAZTDW010000224.1:0-6603 GCA_964611835.1 uncultured Rikenellaceae bacterium
GGAATTTCTTCTTGACAGGGGCATTACAGCCATGAAAATATATCCATTCAGAACTGGAGGAGGTTTTATTCCGACAACCGAGATTGAAAAAGGTGTGGGCTGGCTTAAGCAGATCGATGCCATTGCCGGGAAAAAAATGGAAATACTCATAGACGGATGGGGCGGTTGCGACCTCCCCGGTGCACAGCGTGTCTTAAAGGCATGCGAACCTTACAATGTGATCCATGCCGAAGACATGATCATTCCTGATTCATTTCAGTCGTATGCCAAACTTGCTGCCGAGACCCCAATACCTATCGCCCACAGTGAAACTTTAGCCACAAGATATAACTTAAAGGACTTTCTCGAAGCAAGGGCAATGGATATACTAATGTTTGATATCTGCTGGTGCGGAGGGATAACGGAAGCCAAAAAGATGTGCGATATGGCTGATGCATATCATATTCCCGGATCACCGCACACCTGCGGCGGTCCATTATTGTATGTGGCCTCAGCTCATCTGTGCACTGCCATTCCCAATTTTTGTTATATGGAAAGCAATTACTGGAAATACACCCACCAGTACCCGTATTTCATTAAAAACATCCCTGTACCGGTTGATGGATTTGTTACTGCACCCGAAGCTCCCGGCCTGGGTGTTGAGATCAGGGAGGAACTATTTAAAAATGGAGATGCTATTGTTGAGACTGCAGCTCAGATTTGATGGAACATAAAATCGTTCAAAATGTCATCGCAAAAATTTGATACTTCCGGACTGAAAGGAAAACTTGCCGGATTAAAAAGATGGTTTGAAGACAAGCATGTTCACCCCAGGCTTATGTTCTATATTGTGGGGATATTGTCTACAATATGGTTCATTGTCAGGGTCATCCCGAAACCTTCGCGCGCCGCATATCCATGCATGAGGGTTGCGGCGCCTCTTATGTCAGGATTTGTAATTTACCTGCTGTCGCTGGGCGGTTTAACTTTTTTTGTCAGGAGAGTAATCAGGAACATAAAACACTCGCAGTATGTGGCTGCAGGATATTATTTCCTTGTCGCCCTGATGATATCAGGTATCACTATTACCAGTGACACATCTTTCACCTCTGCACAAACGGTCAAGAAATCAGGTCCCGATGATGGCCCGAATGAGCCTGTCGGAAAAGGCAGCGGGATTAATCCTGGTCTTGTAACATGGGCCTGGAATCCTGATGCAACCAACGAGAACTGCAGGAATGTCATGGAAAACGGCGACTGGTATTTTAATCCTGTTAATGCTGATCAGAAGCTGATTGGTGATATGATTTCAGAATCAGTGCTGAAAATTGCAGGCAAATCCGATCTTAAAAGATCATGGGACGCTCTTTTCCGCTACCACAACCAGAAGAAATACAGGAAAAACAGGGATTATACTCCGGGTGAGAAGATATTCATCAAGATCAATCAGGGTACGGCTTCCTGGATTTTCAGCCAGCAGGAAAAGGACAATGGTTATGTACTTGCCACCACGGCCAAAGGCGCGCAAACGAGAAGGTTAAGAAACAGAGGTGCAACTGAGACCTCTCCCTATGTGGTCCTTGAATTGCTCAGAGAACTTGTCAATCATGCGGGGGTAAGACAGGCTGATATTACTGTTGGCGATCCCATCGCTCATATCTTCGGACATAATTATGAAATATGGCACTCGGAATTCCCGGATGTGATCTACATCGACAGATTCTCGGAAAAGTTTGGCCGCACGCTGACCAGGCAGACAGAGAATGAACTGATTCATTACTCTGACAGGAAATTCAGCGACAAGCTTTATGATGTGATTGAAAAGGCGGATTACATGATCAATGTTGCGAGCCTGAAGCCTCATGGTTCGGCCGGGATAAGTCTTACTGCAAAGAATCATTTCGGGTCACAGGGAAGGCCCAGTGCCGCTCATCTTCATTATTCCCTTATAGCCCCTACATGGGAAACCTTTCCCAGGGAAGCCGGTAATGCATCGAACGGAGGTTACCGTAAATACCGCGTGATGGTAGATATTATGGGAAGCAGATATCTGGGGCAGAATACTATGCTTTTCATTGTTGACGGTTTGTTCGGCGGTGGAGCCGATGAAACGAAAGGTCCGGTAAGGTATTTTATGCCGCCATTCAGTGGTGACTGGAGCAGCTCTATATTCATTTCGCAGGACCAGGTGGCTCTTGAGTCGGTCTGTTATGATTTCCTGCGTACCGAATGGGATGGTGTACATAAGCATGATCCGTCGAACAATGTTTTTGAAGCCGGACCAAGCATGTATGGAGTAGATGATTACCTGCACCAGGCAGCTGATTCCGGAAACTGGCCTGAAGGAATAATATATGATCCGGACAATAGCGGCAAGCCACTGGCAAGTCTCGGCGTTCATGAGCACTGGAACAATGCTGCCGATAAGCAATATTCGGGTAACCTTGGAAGACCGGGGGGAATAACACTGGTTTCCATTCCGGAAACTCTGATAAAGGGTGGAGGTAAGAATTAGTATGAGAAAGTCAGCAGTAATAGGTCTTTTTTTTATTTGCAGCATTGTGGCGGGCCATCCCGGCAAAATGATAAATGATATTGTGGATCACAAATCTGGCACCGCAGTCTGGTGGGTCGGGCAGGCCAGCTGGATAATAAAGTCAGGTGATCTGGTAATATCAACCGACCTGTTCCTCGATCCCGGCGGCAGGATTGACCCTGCTCCGGTCACGCCAGAAGAGATCGCACCTGTGCTGGATATATCTTTTGTCACACACGGTCACGGGGATCATTTCGATCCTTATACAACGAGGATCCTTATTGAAAAATCAAAATGCATCTTCGTTATTCCGGAAAGCTGCCTGGAGACAGCAAGGAAGCTTAAGATACCTGATGACAGGCTCGTAATTGCAAAGCCAAGGGAACCTTTTGAAATTAAGGGTATAAAGGTCCAGCCACTGAGAGCCATCCACGGCAATGAGAATTTTGCAATATACTACGATGCCAACTTTCAGGATGTCGGATATCTGTTTACAATCAACGGCAAGTTGATACTTCAGCCCGGAGATACTTACCTTCTGGAAGACCATCTGTTCCTGAAAAAGGTGGATGTGCTTTTCTTTTCACCTACCGAGCATAATATGTATATCGACCCATCTGTCATTCTCATAAATGCTCTCGATCCTGAATATATTTTCCCTCAGCACCATAGTACCATGGTTGTCAATGAGGGCACACGCTTCTGGTCGAAGGGGTATCCTGATGAGGTTAAAATAAGGCTTTCCAAACCGCTCCGCGAAAGGTATCATATCCTTAAACCGGGTGAGAAAATGGAAATAAAGTAAGAAGAATTTTCCCCCATGCTGGCGCGGATCTGTGATCCGTGCCATTCCTATCCATTCCCATCCGTGATACGTGCCGTTCCTATTTAGTAATGTTATCTCCCGGAAATTTGAATCTCACTGCCAGTATCTGTGCGTGTTCCTCCTCCGGCTGGTTACCGCTGTAAAAACCTATCAGGGTGTTGGGAGGAAAGAAATAAATGTCGCCTTCCTCCGAAAAATGTCGGAGTTCCTTGCCATCTGCCGTTTCACCGGCAACAATATCCCCCCGCCCTTTGAGAATAAGGTAGATCTCCTCCTCATCCCTGTGCCGGTGCGGATTATTGGTGCCTCCCGAGGCAAAATCCATTATGAACATGCTTGTTACCTGGCAGGCTGCTGCAAGCCTGTCGCGTTTGCTATCGGTTGTACCAAGCATAAGCTGGAACTGGGTTGTAGGCCCGTGGCCCGGAAGGATCTGAAACTTTATCTGATCAGTATTTGCCAGCTTCAAGCCGGTTTTTAGTTTGCTGCAACTGGCGGGTTCAAGCCGGAATCCCATAACTATAACAGCAAGCGACTGTTCTCTGGGATTTGAAAATCCGAATTTTTCACCTTCGGGTATGTAAATGAAATCATTTTTGCTTATGGGGACGTTCTCATTGCCATGTATAAGAATCCCAGTACCCTCATGGACAAACAGTACCTGTTCTTCGCCTACATATTTTACAATATTGCATCTTCCCCCGGGCTCAACAACAAGGTACCCGTAACGGCTCACTCCCCTTATAATGGAAGATGAATCATCACCGGCTCCAAAGACAGGTTTGTAATATGCCCCTGTCGTTGTAAACTCGTTGTGCCTCTCCCTGACCGATGACAATGACCGGTGTAAGTACTGGGACAGGGCATTGGGAACGAATGATGTAAACAATATCAGAAAAATCACATAATATTTAAGATGTCTGATGATTTCAGGATTTTGTAACCATCTGGCTTGCGAAATTTGTTTTCGTTTCATTGCAGTATTAAAATTTCGGATTTCGGATCTCGGATTGCGGATTGACTTTACGACACTGACACCTTAAGGCTAGTTTGCTGAACACAGATTTGAAAATCCGCAATTACGTTAGTTCGATCCTGTCTGATTTGCATAAACCCCATCGTCATTTATGTGCCACCATGGTCCGCCGGTCTGGTGGTAATCGCCGATAAGACCTTTTTGTTTGGCTTCCATCATCGTCATTGGCTTGTCAAATTCAGGAGTAGGATTGAATAATCCCGATTTATAAGCCAGGTATTTGGGTTCCCTGAGATATTTTTCAGCAACATCATCAATGAATTCAATCCCAAGTCCCGGAGTGTCGGGAACAGGGATGGCGCCGTCCCTGATAATCGGTTTTGGAATGCCGGTAACCAGATCATCTACCCAGGGCATTTCAATCGTATGATTTTCGAGAGACACAAATTCCTTAATGGTAGCGGCGGTATGTACATTTGCCATCACACCAATGGGAGAGCAGGCACAGTGCATCATAGTCTTTATCCCGTACTGGTACGCGTAATCAGCGATCTTTTTGGTTTCAATCATTCCTCCTGAGGTAAGCAGGTCAGGGTGTATGATGCTGACCGTGTTTTGCTCTATCCATGGCTTGAAGTTCTCAAGGCTGAAAATGTCTTCCCCGTTAAGTGTCGGTGTTTTGGATCCGGCTGTTATCTGCCTGTTGAGGTTTACTGCGTTGAACTTTGTGAAATGAATAACATCTTCGATATAAGCCAGGTTATATTTAGGATCAGCCATGTAATTTCCCAGCTCAATCCCGCTTTCCACGGTCATATTCCCGAAATGGTCGGCACCAAGCACTTTGTCATAACCAATGATGCTTCTGGCGGTCAGCACATGGTTCCCCCATATTTCAAGACCCTTTCTTGTTGGGAGATTGTTTTCATAAGCTCCCGGGATGTTTCTTATAAGAGGAGGTGTAAGATCTATCTTGTAATGTTTCAGACCCAGATCAAGCCTTCTTTTCATCATCATTTTCAGATTCTCTTCCTTCATTACGGTCGGGCAGTCGGCATATACTTCAACCTTATCGCGGACCTTGTCACCCAGCAGCTTCCAGCAAGGCACTCCAAGTGCTTTGCCGGCCAAATCCAGCAGGGCAATATCCACTGCACAGTATCCTCCGGCATATCTTCCCGGGCCTGTCAGATGCCTGATGCTTTTCAGGATAGGTTCAATGTCGAGAGGATCTTTCCCTACAAGGTAAGGTTTCAGCATCAGAGCCTGGGCGATCCATCCCGCGTCCCTTACCTCACCAAGCCCTGCTATACCCTGGTTTGTATAGATCTTAATTATGGGGAAATCGTAGATTGCTGCCAGCGTGGCTCCGCGTATATCGGTTATCTTCAGGTCGGAGGGCCTGGAAGGTGCATCTTTGGTATTCGCAATCGTACTTCCGGCAACCAGGCCGGAATATCCGACTGCCATCCCTCCCAGTACTGATTTTTGTAGAAATGATTTTCTGTCCATGGTTTCGTTTAAATAAATTGTGATGAAGCTGTATTTATAATGCTTAGTGGAACTTAGTGCAAACCTTGGTGCCCTTTGTGGTAAAAGAGAAATCCATTAACCGCAAAGGAACACTAAGGTAAGCACAAAGGAACACAAAGTGAAAAGGTCTTAAAAATATCATTTTAAAACAGTTTAATAAGGTATATCTGTTTTTCATTCAATGGCATTTTTTAATGCTGCCCTTGCAAGGATCCTGGTTGAGTCGAGGACCGGCAGAGGAGACTCCTCAGGCAGCACAATAAGGGGAATTTCAGTGCAGCCCAGGATCACGGAATCACAACCCTTTGATTTCAGGTCATTCACCACATTCAAAAAAAACTTCTTTGATTCCGGTTTGATTATTCCATATACAAGCTCATCAAAAATTATATTGTTTATTCTTGAACGGTCTTCTTCCGGGGGGATCTCGTATTTTATGTTTTTTGCTGTAAGTTTCCCCGGATATACTGGTCCTTCCATCAGGAATTTTGTGCCAAGAACGCCTGCTTTGGCAAAGAAATTACTGTAAGCCACATCTGCAACCTCTTCAGCTATATGAAGGAAGGGAGCTGATATTTTCTCCCTGACAATTTCATAAGCCTCGTGGATGGTATTATCGGGACATATCAGTATTTCCGCCCCGATCTCAACAAGCTTGTCTGCCGATGAAATCATCAGGGATGCAACTCCTTCCCAGTTACCTGTTTCAATGAACTTCATGTATTCACTCAAGGGGTGTGTATGAAGGCTGGT
>CAZTDW010000225.1:0-6465 GCA_964611835.1 uncultured Rikenellaceae bacterium
CCGTAATCTGAAATTATTATTTATTCCTGTAATTAATTTATTAAATTTAGTCTCATTTTCATAAGTAAAAGAACATTTGTAAAATTAAATTAACATCCATGAAATCAAGAAATTTGGCACTAAGGGCCTTTATGGCTGTCACTTTTGTGACATTCTGTACCGCAGTCTTCAGCCAGCAAAAAAGTCCGTCAGCTGTATTTGAACCACAGGTCGGGCAGCAGGGCAAGGATGTGGTTTGGGTTCCCACACCACAGGAACTTGTTGACAAAATGCTTGAAATAGCACGTGTAAGTTCTTCCGACTTCGTTATCGATCTGGGGTCGGGAGATGGAAGAACAGTGATTTCTGCAGCGAAACTGGGTGCAAAGGCAATGGGTGTTGAATTCAATCCGGATATGGTTGCTCTTTCCAAAGAAAATGCAAAAAAGGAAGGGGTCGAAAAACTCGTTGATTTTGTCCAGGGAGATCTTTTTGAAACCGACCTTTCAAAAGCCACAGTCATTACAATGTTCCTTCTGCCGGAGATCAACCTTAAGCTTCGTCCGAAGTTGCTTGACCTTAAACCAGGCACCAGGGTTGTATCAAATACCTTTACCATGGGCGACTGGCAGGAAGATGTTGAGGCTACAACCGAAGAAAACTGGAACAGCTGGAACCAGGCTCATTTATGGATCATTCCTGCAAAGGTTGAAGGGAGCTGGAAAACCGGAAACGGAGAACTTCAACTTACTCAAAAATACCAGATGGTTGAAGGAATTTATTCCTCGGGAGGAAAAACTTCAAAGATCAAAGAGGGCCGGATGAAAGGGGATATTATTACATTGAATATTGATGACAAAATATATACCGGACGGGTTGAAGGCAAAAAAATAACAGGTACTGTTGTTGAAAGTTCCGGTAACAGCGCAAGGGAGTGGGCAGCCACCAGGTAATAAATGACCGGAAATATAAAACTAATTATTTGTTTTTTAGCAGTTTCTGAAGTTCAGCAAGCTCATCCCTGAATCTGGCCGCCTGAATAAAATCAAGTTCAGATGCGGCTTTTTCCATATTTTTCCTGGTTTTTTCAACAGCCTTTTCAAGTGCTTCACTGCTCATATATCTTACTACCGGGTCTGCAGCCATATCAATATGTTCAGGCCCGGTATATGCCCTTACAGTAACTCCCTTCCTGCTCAGTCCTGTCAGAATGGTGCCCGTTTTCTTGACTATCTGAGCAGGAGTTATGCCCATCTCCTCATTATACTTAAGCTGTTTCTCCCTTCGACGGTTTGTCTCATCTATAGTCTCCTGCATGCTGCCGGTGACCACATCCGCATACATGATCACCTTGCCATTCAGATTTCTGGCAGCCCTCCCTGCTGTTTGTGTCAGCGATCTTGCCGATCTCAGAAATCCTTCCTTGTCAGCATCAAGTATTGCAACAAGAGATACCTCAGGCAGGTCAAGGCCTTCCCTTAGGAGGTTGACACCAACCAGGACATCAAACTCACCGGTCCTGAGTCCTTCCATAATATCAATACGTTCAAGGGTATCAATATCAGAATGAATGTACCGGCATTTGATCCCGTATTTTAAAAGATATGAAGCCAGCTCCTCCGCCATCCTTTTGGTGATAGTGGTGACCAGAGTTCTTTCGCCCAGGACTGACCTGTATCTGACTTCAGCCATCAGGTCATCTATCTGGTTAAGACTGGGCCGTACTTCGACAGGCGGATCAAGAAGTCCGGTAGGCCTGATCACCTGATCAACAAAGACTCCCTCGCTTTTTTCAAGCTCTTAATCGGCCGGAGTAGCGCTTACAAAGATTGTCTGGCCTGTCAGAGTCTCAAATTCCTCCATTCTCATTGGCCTGTTGTCTAGAGCGGCAGGAAGCCTGAAACCATACTCCACAAGAGTCTGCTTTCTTGAATGATCGCCCCCGTACATTGCCCTTATCTGAGGTACGCTTACATGGCTCTCATCTATAACTGTAATAAAATCATCCGGAAAAAAATCAAGCAGACAGAAAGGCCTTGTACCCGGATTACGGCCATCAAAATATCTTGAATAGTTCTCAATGCCGCTGCAGTAGCCCAGCTCCTTTATCATTTCAAGATCATACTGAACCCTCTGCTCAAGTCTTTTGGCTTCCTCCCTCCTGCCGATATCATTGAAATGGACAACCTGTTTTGCAAGATCATCCTGGATCTCGCGTATTGCCTGGTTTATTCGTTCCCGCGTTGTAACAAATATGTTCGCCGGATAAACAATATATTCATTCAGAACATCTATGCGCCTGCCGTCAACCGGATCAAAGGAAGAAATCTCCTCAATCTGATCCCCGAAAAACACCAGTCTTACAGCCTGATCAGCATAGGCAGGAAATATATCGACGGTATCCCCCCTGACCCTGAAGGTGCCGTGTTTGAACTCAAGTTCATTCCGGGAATACAGACTTTCAACCAGCTTCCTCAGAAAATGGTTCCTTCCGATCTTTTGTCCCTGCCTTACGTGGATGGTGTTTGACTGGAGGTCATCAGGATTCCCGATTCCGTAAATGCATGATATGGAAGAGACAACGATCACATCCCTCCTGCCTGAAAGAAGGGCAGACGTAGCACTGAGCCGCAGTTTTTCTATCTCCTCATTTATCGACAGATCTTTTTCAATGTAGGTATCGGTGACAGGGAGATATGCTTCCGGCTGATAATAATCATAATATGACACAAAATATTCAACCCTGTTCTCCGGAAAAAACTGCCGGAACTCACCGTAAAGCTGTGCTGCAAGAGTTTTATTATGGCTGAGTACAAGTACAGGTCTCTGAACCTTTTCAATGACATTGGCAATAGTGAACGTTTTTCCTGATCCGGTTACACCGAGAAGAGTCTGATAGGGCACACCGTTATTCAGCCCTTCAACCAGCTGCTTTATCGCTTCCGGCTGATCCCCCGTGGGTTGAAAATCTGATATAAGCCTGAATTCCATTTATGGACAAAAATAGTCGTAATCTCTGATTTCCGGGAATAGATCATCAATTATTGGCATTCCATTAACATGTTTCCTGAACCATCCCTTGAAATGGCGAAAAGTTAAAAAAGATCCTGAATATAGATTCTTTCAGCATTAAAAGATAAATTTGCCGTTCTTTAGATTGATGAACTTACCATATTATTAATATTTTAACCAAAGGGTTCTGATCTTTGATGAAAACGGGCAATTCTAAATTAAGGCTCTTAATTTCAGTATCCTCCCTGATATTCTCCATGGTTTCGGTCGTAATCCGGGCCCAGAATTTTAATATCCAGTCATTTACAACCAGGGAAGGTTTGTCCCACAATGACGTTAGGGCCATCACTGCCGACAGTTCAGGGTTCCTGTGGCTTGGGACATGGGACGGCCTTAGCAGGTATGACGGCTATTCCTTTAAGAACTACCATCACAGGTCTGATGATTCACTGTCACTGCCATATTTTTCCGTCCGCGAGCTTGCAGTAGACGGAGCTGATAACTTATGGTTGCTGACAGATAATTTCACTCTGGCAAAATATGATCGCACAAGGGATATCTTTTTGCCCGCCAACAGCATTTGGAAAAATCTTCCGTCAAAATTCAGGCATATAAATGTTGATGAGGCAGGTAATCTCTGGATATTCAATCCAGAATCAGCATTCAGGTTTGATTACCGTAACAACAGGTTCAGAAAATATTCAATATCAGACAAGTCGTATTTTTCAGAAATATCATCATCTGGAATAATCGGATTTCACGTAACACGGGATGAAAGCAGACTATGTCTCATTACCCTTGACACAGTATTTGAAATGAATAAAAACCATGAGAACAATTTTATGGTCATAAAAAGATATCCGGTTGAAAAAAAGGTTCCGATTAAAAGACCTGATTACGATTTCAGATACTGGGCAAAGCTGTTTATTTCCAATTCAGGTAAAAAATGGATACACTCGAATTTCGGACTTTTTCAGTGTCAAGAAAATCAGGGCGTTTTCAGGGAATTCGAGGGTTCTCTTCCCAGGGATGAATTTAAAGGTGAAGGATTTCTATACTGGGCTGTTAAAAATAACGGCGTATATATTTATGACAGGAAAAGTTCTCGCACTAATAATATTGATGGCGATATTGCACTTCTGGTAAAAAACATATACTGCCAGAACAACGAAATATTCTGGTTTTCAAATTCTTCGGAATCAGGTGCCTCCACAGGCTTAAAAAACGTAATATTAACGCCTGACTTTTTTAAACACTATCCGGTCCTTTCAGACAAGGATGAAATGGCCCAGGTTTATGCCATAGCGAAGGATCCGGAGGGGGGGCTGTGGACAGGAGTCAGGGGAGATAATCCTGTAATATTGATAAACAAGGACTCCCGGACTGAAAAGTTAATTATTCCTGAATATGAGACCCGTTCAAATCCCGGTGCAGTAAGATCACTGACTCCTGCCGATGAAGGAATGTATATTGGATTCTTCCAGGAATTACTTCTTTTTTATGATTATGATACAAAGAAGTTTAGAAGACACTTATTACCCGCAGGAGGATTCAGGGCATTAATCAGCGACTACAGAGGGTGGTTTTACCTGGCGGGTGACAGGAATGACATACTGTATTATGATCCCGGAAGCATGACTCTCTCTAAAAAGATTCCATACAATCCGGCATCTCCCATATATAAGTTTATAATCGACAATAAAGGAATTCTGTGGGCAGGGTTGAATCAAAGTGTTGTTTTCAGGTACGACCCGGAATCTGAAAAGACTGAATCTGTTTATCTGCTTCATAATGATTACAACATTGAAGATATTCATCCTGGAAACAATGGAGATCTGTGGCTGGCGACGCTTGGAGGTGGGGTATGCAATTTCAATCCTTCAACAGGCAAAAAGACCTTTTATACCACAGAAAACGGTCTGGCAAACAATGTCACATACAGCATTCTGAAAGACAATTCCGGCAATATCTGGGTTTCAACCAACACCGGAATTTCAAGGATCAACGGGGAAACAGGATTCATCCGCACATTTGGATTGAATGAAGGTCTGAACATAATTGAATTCAATTCAGGAGCTTCCTTCAAGGATGAAAACGGAGAATTTTTTATGGGGGGAATGGGTGGTGTGGTCAGCTTTTTCCCCGATTCAATTAACACGCGTGAATCAAAAGCCCGTAAACAGAAAATAATAATTACTGAAATAAATGTCTCGGGACATCAGATACCCTTTATACGACATCTGAATGTGCCGGATACGATTACGCTGGGCAAAGGTGAGAATAATTTCCAGGTATTTTTCTCTTCATCCGATTTCATCAATTCTGATAAAACCGTTTACAGGTACATGCTGTCGGATACTGATGAAGACTGGAAAGAGACTGATTCAAGGAACAGGAGCATCAATTACGGGAATCTGGATCCGGGATGGTACTCTCTGAAACTGCAGGCTACGGACATGAACGGCAGCTGGAGTCCTGTAAAAGAGGTTATCATCAGGATAGAACCTTTTTACTACCAGACTACCCTCTTCAGATTAGCAGTCCCATTGACCCTCCTGCTGCTTGTAACGGGGATGATCCTATTATATATCAGGCAACTGAAACAACGTGAGGCCCAGAAACAGAATACACTCCGCCTTCAATCTCTCAGGGGACAGATGAATCCTCATTTCATATTTAATTCACTCAACTCGATCAACTATTTTATTTCAAATAACGACAAACTTTCAGCAAACAGGTATATTGCCGACTTTTCCAAACTGATCAGGTCGATCCTTCACAATCTGAATTATGACTATATCACACTTGAAAAGGAAATTGAGTCGTTAGAGGAATACCTCAAGATTGAATACCTGAGATTCGGGGATAAATTTGATTATCAGGTTTTCATCAACAAGGAGCTCGATACTGACGGGGTAAAAGTTTCTCCGGGACTGGTGCAGCCTTTTGTTGAAAATGCGATCTGGCATGGAATAAGAGGCCTTGAACACAGGAAGGGGAATATCAGCATCCGCTTTGAAATGACGGAGGGAAGGCTTACCTGCACTGTGGAAGATGACGGCATAGGGAGGAAAAGGTCAAATGCAATGAAGACAGGGAATGATCAGAAAAAGTCAAAAGGCATATCGATTGTAATCGAAAGGCTGAAGATATTGAGCAACCTGAACAATATTGATTATCAGGTTAATATTGAGGATTGCAAGCCACAAAGTTTCGATACAGGGACCAGGGTGAAAATTGACCTGCCTGTCGGAAGCACCTGATGTGAAGGTTAATAAAATATTGCAGATAAAATTACTGGATTACGAATTAATTGAAAACTTAACTATTTTTGGACTCTGATTATTCATCTGCAGGGAGGGTGAATAGTAAATAATGAAAGGGGAAATGCTGCAGGCTATTGTTATTGATGATGAAAAACTCTCAAGGGAGGTTTTGTGCAATTATCTGAAAGAGTATTGTACTGATGTTGAA
>CAZTDW010000226.1:0-6431 GCA_964611835.1 uncultured Rikenellaceae bacterium
CCCATTTCCCATCATCGTCTATTACATCAAAATGGGACGGTATCCAGTAATCCTTCACATCTTTCTTTTCAAGCCTGTGACCGCCGAATTCCCAAACCGTTTGTCCGGGATCCCAGTGGGTAATACTCATAACCCTCATCCTCTGAATCCTATCGGTAAGTTTATCATTGTTTGTTGTGATCATGCCGCCCTCGCCAAGGGTAACCATATTCTTTAGCGAATGAAAGCTGAAGCAACCGATATCTCCGATGCTTCCTGCCTGCCTGCCCTTGTATGCAGATCCATGGGCATGGGCACAATCTTCAAGAACCATAAGGTTATGTTTACCGGCGATCTCCATTATCGGATCCATATCGCACATCTGTCCTCCGTAATGAACGACATAAATTGCTTTGGTTCGATTTGTAACCAGCTTTTCTATTTGTTTTGGATCAATGTTATAGGTTCTTGGATCAATATCGGCGTACACAGGTTTTGCACCTTCCTTCAGTATTACAAGGGATGTGGCTATAAAGGTTATCGGGGTAACGATCACCTCGTCACCTTCCTTTATTCCAAGAGCCTGGGTAGCTGCATGCATGGCCGTGGTACAGTTTGTTGTGGCAAAAGCATGCTTTACTTCAAACCTCTCGGCAAATTCCTTCTGAAAAAGAGCTACCTGAGGGCCCATGGTCTGGGATTCCTGCTTCAGCACAGCCATCAATGCCCTTTCCTCAACCTCGTCATAGATTGATCCGAAGAAGGAATAGGGAACTTTCAACTTGACTCCGTCATTCATCTGGTAACCTGAAGTTATTCCGCCTTCAGTGTCAGATCCTGTAAACATGAGGTCTTTTTTCATCATATAATAATTTATTTTAATGGTATGATAGCCTGTCCCGCGACAGCGGGAGAACCTCCATGTAGTTGATTATTACATTATTGTTTTTGTGTATGCAAATACATTGAGGTTTCATATTTTAGGTTTTTACAGTTATCTTAATTTTCCTTAATTGAGTTCTATATTCTACTACTGTCAGGTCGCTGTGTAAACATTCCCGGAAATACTTACAAATAGCACTTAAATTTAATCAAAAAGACTTTCACTCAGGAAGGCAGGCTGATATCCGTTATCAGATGCCCACTTTACCGCAGTCAGAACCTTCTCCCGAAAATCAGGCTGATAGGCAATATAATAGGGATAGAAGTACTGTTCGTGTATCATAAGATCAATAAATGCCGAATTATGGGGATCCTTTTTCACTTGATCAAGCAGAGGAATTATCTCCTCGTGCTTGTAAAGGTTTATTACCATGTTGATCTTCTTGAAAATTATTCCTTCAGAATTGTCGCACCAGACACCCCTTCTTCCTATATGTTCTGTTTTATCAGCATCAAGATAATATGATACTACCGGCTTCCCGTCCTCAAACTCAAAGTACCCTGCAAGTGCTTTGTAGCCGCTGTCACGCAGAGCCCTGCACCCCTCAACTCTGGCTTCGCCCCAGTGCAGTGTGGTTACGGGACCCATAAGCTCTTCGCCGGCAAACCGTCTTATCTGGGCCTTCACCATCTCACAATCCCTCTTAACCTCTTCATAGCCGGCTGTAATATAAGGTTTGTCGGGATCATTCTGCAACGCATGGAAGCTGAGCCTTAACCAGTCAGCATTTTTTCTCCATTCATCCCTGAATTTGTCAGTCATCTGCGAAAGGTTAAATCCTTCCGTCTGGTAATAAATATTGATGTGGATCTTTGTTCCGTAGGTGTCATGAACTTCCCTGAGGAGAGACATATAGGGATTCTCGAAAATCGATTTGTACCTTGAGGAATTTGCAGTTATGTCTTTAAGAAACCAGATATTGTCATCGAGTGAGAGCCTGTATTTGTTCAGGTAGTTTTTCAGCCTGTAGACGGTGATTTTCTGACTGTAGCCTGATCTCCTTTCAGATATTTCTATCGGATTTGAATACCCGGTCAGCCTGATTTCTGCCACGTAAATACCGTCAGCCTTTTTTGCCGGCACATTGTTAACCATAACCCTCGATCCCGGTGCCGCCGATATTTTTACCGGGATCACCAGCCCGTCTTCCTGAATTATCCCGTCAATTTCTGTCAGCATATCGCCGTCAAGGGGCGAGATCAGTTTTATTTCCCCCGGGGCCTGGCTGCATGAGGTGATACCGGAGATAATTATGCCTGTACCCGCAGCACCGGCCAGTCTGACAAAATTTCTTCTCGAGGTTTTCATAGCTGAATATCGTTATCTGATGAATTTGAATCGCCACTCGTTGTCTGCTGCCGGTAACCATTTGCCTGCAGCCGGACTGATTATGAAAGGAGGTCCTTATGTCTATCTGTATGTATTTAAAAGATTTATTACCTCTTCACAGCTTTTCACCATATTTGAGGGGTAGACCTCATCAGGAAAAACTTTCAACAATGGCATGATCTGAAGATTTTCATTACTGTCATTTATCTTGCCGCTGCGATCGGTAAGGTTCTCAAGTTTCAGTCCGAGATGCTTCGCCATGAATCTATACATTGCAACCCTTTTGTTATACCCGTAATCATGAATTTCATTCTCGAAATGAGCATTTTCGACATTTTCCGATTTTCCAAACAGGCTGTAAACATTCCTGATATATGGGTATTCGACGGCCGGAACATTTTTTGTCCAGTCATCGCCGTCAGAAATTATCAATTGCGGTTTTGGTGCAAAAGATGCAGCGATCTCAACATTATTGGTCTCGAAAGTTGCTGACTTATGTATAGGCATGCCGCTTTCACAGATGCACCCGCCGTAGAAATGAGCAGATACCTGCACAGCAGGGACCGATACATCAATCCGGTCATCGATGGCCGCCAGCAAAAAGGACTGGGTCCCGCCACCAGATGCTCCGGTAACTCCAAGTTTTGTATCATCAACAAATCCCAGTGAAAGAAGGAAATCGATGACCCTGATGCTGTTCCATGTCTGGATCCTCAAAGCTTCAGGGGTATCATGGAGACAAGGCAGGGATTCCCCGTAACCTACCATATCGTAGGCAAATACGGCAGCGCCCATCCTGGCAAGGGCAGCGCACCTATACTGCATATCAATCCTGAATCGTCCGTAGTCGGCAGGATTGCTCCAGTGGCCATGAGGGCAGGCGATTCCAGGGATCTTGCCTGTAAATGTAGTAGGAAGATACAGGTTTCCTGTTACATAAAAACCGGGCAGACTTTCAAATGCAACATTCTCAACAGTATAACCGTCAAAAACCTGTTTAAGCTTCCTTATTGGATTCAGGTCGCACCGGCCCGGCAGTACATCCAGTTTTGCACCTTTAAGAATGGTAGCCCTGATCTGTGCGGCCCGTTTCGACCATGAAGCCTGATCGGAATATGTTTTTGAAAATTTTTCAAGGTTGGCTTTGCCGCCTTCCTCAGTGGTATAATAACCCTGGCGTAAAAACGTATCCTGGGCCTGGGTGGCAGCAAAACTCACAATAAAGACAAAGAAGAATAATTTCATTCTCATGATCAGGCTAATTTGAAGGTTAGTAATTCTTATACTAATATAATTTTTTCCTATAAGCAAATCACAACATTGTAAATTAACTTTTGTTTATGATTCAGATTATTATTGTCAATAATCTGATAATCTTTTTGCAGCAGACATATAGGCATTCATATTCTCTTCCGGGACCATCCGTGGGTTCATTTCGCCGGTATTGAAAACAAAACCGCCTCCCGGCTTGCAAATTTTCATTATCCTCTCGACATCTGCGGATATCGATTCCGGGGTCCCCTCCATCAGAACCTTAATCGGATCAAGGTTCCCGCTGATGGGTTGTTTTCCTTTGGTTAATTGACGGATCCTTTGGATATCACCATCAGGTCCGATACTCATAATACCGGCCCCCAGATTCATCTGTTCCTTTATATGTTCAATTTCAGTTTCGCTGTTATGCATCCATATAATTATATTGAGTTCTTTCTCACAGAAATCAATAAGCTCCTTCGTCACAGGAAAAATATGCTCGAGATAAAGAGACACAGGAACCATCGAACTGAAGGCGTTACAGTCGCCAAGCCAGATAGCATGGGCTCCGGCATCCTTCTGGGCCTTAATGTATCTTTTATAAAATTCCTTCCAGTAATCCATAACGGCATGAAGGAAATGCGGATCAGTGTACATCATTGTCATTGAAACATCGATCCCGAATGTGAGTCCGACGGCTGAGAAGGGGGCAGCACATGAGCCCGTGATAAGCACACTGTCCCCGAAATACTCCCTGAGCTTCCTGATGGCTTTGAGTTTTTCAGGCATCCTTCCGTCTATTAAAGGATCAGGCTCAGGCAGTCCTTTTAAAGTGTCCCATGCAGGTTCAAGGTAACCGTAAGTTGCTCTGAGGATATTCCCTTCTCCTTTTACCTTTACACCTAAAGGCTCAAGCTCAAAACAGTCATCTACCTGAACCCAGGCCCAGTCATAATCGAACCTTTCGATTGAAGATTTGAAAACTTCAAACATTTTGTCGCTATCCTGGCAAAATTCCTCATAGGTATATTTTCCATGCCACCTGACATCGAACTCCTCACTGCATGCAACCACAGGTACACGATGAGGTATCTTGTTTTCCCTTATCCGCTGGAAATCTTCAATCACACCATGATACGCCATAATAAACTAAAATATAAAGTACCTGACACAATTTTATCTGACCATTACTTTAAGATTAACCAAATTTACATGGCTCTGCCCAAAGTTTCATGTTATGAGACAGCCAGAGAAACTTAATCGTAAAGATATTTGATTTTTAGGTCGAATAAATTTAATAAAACATTCGATTAACACTGAAGTTGATAAATTTATTTAAAATAATCCTGTAGAGGTCAGTAGATTTATTCAACGAAAGCCATTGTTATATCCGGAAAAACATAATACTCCTACTCCTGTATTCCCGACAGCAGCTTAGTAATATATAATCCTTTTAACAAAAGTTAACAGCAAAAAAATCTATATTTGGAGATGTCGGTTCGTATCGACATTAGCTGAAACAGATCCTATGATGAACTATTTAAGGATAATTTTATTTCTGTTTCTGATCCCAGTTACATTACCGGCCACATACGGACAGTATTTCGACTGGCCAATGTGGAGGTTTGATTATAACCGGTCAGCTTCAACTCCGGAACAACTGGCAGATAGTCTGTTCCTCCAATGGGAGATACAATTTTCTCCGCGTGTACCTGTCTGGGATGATCCCCTGAATCAGAATCTTATGCAGTTTGACAGGATCTTTGAACCGATAGTTACCCAAAACAAGATTATCATTGGATTTAATGACCAGGACAAAGTTGCTGCCCTTGATCTCAATACAGGCCGGGAACTGTGGCATTACTATGCCGACGGGCCAGTAAGACTGCCATTGGTTTCAAATAAGGAAAAAATCTATTTTACCAGTGACGACGGATTCTGCTATTGCCTTAAAAGTGAGGATGGTTCCCTTGTCTGGAAACTTATGCTTGCTCCCGGTCCCAATAAGCTTCTGGGAAATAAAAGGTTGATTTCCATGTGGCCCGCACGCGGAGGTATCGTTATCAAGGATAATATCCTCTATACTGCCGCCAGCATTTTTCCCCTTATGGGCACTTTCATATATGCAATTAATGCCGATGACGGTACCATTATATGGAAGAATGAAGGAACAGGATCCAATTATATTCTTCAGCCACATAATTCTCCGGCTTTTGCAGACGTAGCACCCCAGGGACCTTTCGTAATTTCGGACAATAAGCTTCTGGTTGCAGGGGGGCGCTCGGTACCGGCAGCATTCGACACTAAAACGGGCGAGGAGCTTTATTACCACCTTGCCTCAAGCGGAAAAACCGGAGGGGCATTTACCTGCAGCAATGATAAAGTCTTTTTCAACCATCACCGTGGAAGGATGACATTTATGTACGATTCTGAGTCGGGAAATAAATTGCTTGCCAATGCCGGCGAGTATCCTGTAGTTGACGGGAATAACTTTTATTTTTCAGGAAAGAGGATTGTTGCAGCCTCGCTCAATTCAGAAAAAGGTCTGGATACACTATGGATATTGGACATACCGGCCACCAACGATCTTATCAAGGCCGGGAACTACCTTTATGCAGCTGACAGCTCAGGCATAAGCGCAATAAAAATCAATGGCAATGAGCCAATACTTTCCTGGAAAATCCATTCAGCAAGAAATATCGACCGTCTTCTGGCGTCAAATGGTAAACTTATTGCCGTCTCAAACGACGGTACAATTCAGGTTTACGGAAATACTCCTTCCGGACCATTGGTATTAAACGCCAGTAAGGTCTCCTCATTTAAAAATAATTCTGAAAGAACAAAGAAACTGCTGAAGCTGACAGATGTTAATGAAGGCTATGCTCTTATTTTTGGTACCAGCGACACAGAACTTCTGGAAGGATTA
>CAZTDW010000227.1:0-6429 GCA_964611835.1 uncultured Rikenellaceae bacterium
TATGATTTCTTGTAACTTTTCCGCCTTTAGTCTACCACCCAGTTTCCTCATCAGTTTACCCCCCCAGTTTCCGCCTCAGTTTACCCCCCAGTTTCCGCCTCAGTTTACCCCCCATCCCCCCTAAAGGGGGGCTAAAAAATTATATTGCAGCTAATTACCCCCCTTTAGGGGGGCCAGGGGGGTCTTCCGTCTTCTGTCTTCGGTCTCCGGTCATCAGTCTTCCTCCTTCGCCAAGGCTTCGGAGGACACGTCCGTCTTCCCATAGTACTCCCTCACCACCTCATCCATCACCCTGCTGGTCCGGGCCGCGGTGATCCCAGTGCTTACAACCGGTCCTCCTTCTGTTAATGATTTAACAATCTGCTCTATAAGGAAATACTGAACATGTTCCGGTCTTGCATTCTCAAACTCCTGACTGCCCTTTTCATTGACCAGCACGATTGGCTGAAATGAAAAAGTGGATGTTCTGATCATCCCTCTTTCACCGATAATTTCCAGCGAATCCCTGTTGCTCTCCCTGGCTGCCGCGAAACTCCATGTTCCCGTGGCGACAATATTCTCCGGGAAAACAAAGCTGGCTGAAACCATATCTTCTGCACTGTATAGATTTGCCTGGTTCAGGGCAACACCAGTGGTCTTCTGAACGGGGCCAAACAGGAAATCAAGGTAATCAAGCTGATGGGAAGCGAGATCAAAGAAATGTCCTGCTCCTGAGATCCCGGGGATCACACGCCACGGTAACCTTCCTGCTTTTTCATCCTCGGAAAGATAATTAAATATCTGAATCTGGACAAACCTGACTTTTCCGATATTACCCTCCCTGATAAGATCCCTGATCTTCAGGAATCCGGGTAGGGTTCTCCTGTAGTATGCAACGAATACCGGCAGTCCGAATTTTTCTGCAGCTTCGTTTATCCTGATGCATTCCTCATGGCTGGCCGCCATGGGCTTTTCAATATACACCGGTTTTCCTGCCTGAAGTACTTTTACCGCATATTCGGCATGACTGCCGGGAGGGGTTGCCACATAAACAGCGTTTACATCCCTGTCGTGAATAAGCTCATCGGCATTGCTGTAGAACCTTGGCACATTATGCCGTTTAGCGTAATCCTCCGCTCTGGCGGCATCTCTTCTCATCACAGCAAGAAGCCTTGAATTCCTTACCTTATTGAATGCGGGGCCACTCTTTACCTCAGTCACATTACCGCATCCTATTATTCCCCAGTTTATCATTTCAGCCTGTCTTTTGATGCCCAGAGACCTGTGGCCGGATTGGAAATGAAAAAGACTTCCTCCCCGTCAGGCATATGGTTCAGTCCATCCCTGAGCTTTTCAGGATTATATTTATTTATCATTTTGTCCAGTTCCGAGTAGCCGAAACCTACCGATTCGATCTCTTCCCCCGACAGGCTGCCCGGACAGTAGGTGACATTGAAGCGTCCCTCCGTGCTGCCATGTATCAGGTGTGCTGCCGCACTCAGGTTGTTGCCCAGCTCGGCATTTTCCTTGAGCTGATTCAGGGTGGAAGGCGTTCCCCTGTACCCATATTTCCTTATAAGCCTGTCTATCTCCATGTCTTCTCCGAACTGCCTGAGACCAGGTGCCAGGATAGTAAGTTCACCACCGTCAGCCATGGCCATCCTTGTCCTGTAAATGGATTTGTTGCCCAGCCAGGTACTTTTGTACTCCCCGGGATCAAGATATACAACAACCTTCTCAAGAGGTTTTTTCAGCACACTGAAGTTCACCTTAACAGATAATTCCGCTGCTTTAATGAACACCTCATTGTCATCTCCGGCAAAAAGTCCCCTTATAACCAGACAGCCGTAATCATCACGTCCGATAACCGTGTGGATATAGACTACCGGCAAATGGGATATGAACTTTTCCGATGCATAATTAAGAAGTCTCCTTACGGGGGTGTCGGCTTTTCCCATCATGCGCTCCATGCCGTACACGGCGCCTATGAAATGGCTCTTGTTTATTCCTTCATGACCTCCGGTCCCGATAAAAATATTTTTGTTGTAGTTGGCCATTCCTGCTACTTCATGCGGCACCACCTGGCCAACGGATAATATGAGGTCATGCCCTCCGTCAATAAGAAGCTTGTTTACCTGTGCAGGCCATGAGTATGACAGCCGGCCTTCGGTGAGACCGGAAACAAATTCTCCGGGAACCGTTCCGACTGTTCTTACATCATTCCGCCAGTCGTGAATCCTGAACAGATCGCCCGGCACCCCTTTGAACATCACCGACATCTCTTCACTGGTCATGGGCATATGCGTACCCAGAGCAGGAAGGATATCGCTTATGCTTTTACCATAATGTTCATAAATAAGGGATGTGATGTCTCCGGCCCTTGAGTGGAACCTTGTAAAATCGGGTGGTATGATGAGAACCTTCTTTCTGGATCCGATCCTTTCAAGGATCTCCGATACGGCTTTTTTCAGTTCCTCATTGCCGATTACCGTGTTTTCCGAACCCTCCTGATAATAGATCATTATGGTTTATTTTTAGAATGTACTTCCTGTTAATTACGTAATTATCTCGTATTTAATTACGTAATTAAATCGTAATTAATTACGTAATTCCTGCATTCCCCCTTCGCCCTCTCGTCCCTTCGCTTTGTCGCTTTGTCCCTTCGTCTCTTCGTCTCTTCGTCCCTTCGTCTCTTCGTCCCTTCGTCTCTTCGTCCCTTCGTCTCTTCGTCTCTTCGTCCCTTCGTCTCTTCGTCCCCCTACACCCCGCTGTAAGCGCTGAACCCTCCGTCGACAGGGATCACTACTCCCGTAACAAACTTCGAGAAATCAGATGCAAGATACAAAAGCGTCCCGGTAAGCTCTTCAGGTATACCGAAGCGTTCCATCGGGGTATTGTTTATTATCTTTTTTGCTCTTGCGGTCATCTCTCCGTTCTCCTCATTAATAAGCAGAAAGCGGTTCTGGTTGGTGAGCAGGAAACCAGGGGCAATGGCATTAACCCTAACTCCGGTCTTGGCGAAATGCACTGCAAGCCACTGTGTGAAGTTATTGACAGCGGCTTTTGCAGCAGAATACGCAGCTATTTTCGTCAGAGGCCGGTATGAATTCATTGATGAAATATTTATGATCGTCCCCGACCTTCCTGCGATCATGTCGGTGGAGTAGACCATTGTCGGAAGCAGCGTGCCCTTGAAATTAAGGTCAAACACCTTGTCAAACCCATCCAGCTGAAGTCCGAAAAAAGTGTCGCCGGGCTCTTCATCCCCTTCCATCCTTTCGACTTTGGTGGTGGCGGAGGCTGCATTTCCCCCTGCTCCGTTGACAAGAATATTGATCGGGCCAAAGCGCTCGTTGATTTCGGCTTTGGATGCTTCGAGCGATGATTTGTCGAGGACACTGGCCGCCAGCCCTAATGAGGCGGTACTGAATTCCTTTTCTATTTCTCCTGCGACCTTCAGCGCAGCCTCCTTATTCAGATCGATGATCACTGTCCTTACTCCCTGTGATGCCAGCGCCCTGGCCATCTCGGAGCAAATCACTCCCGCGCCTCCGGTAATGACTGCAACTTTGTCTTTAATATTCAGTTCGTTCATTTTGTATTTTTTTGGTTCCTTATTGCCTTTATCTGTTCCCTTTGTCTCTTCGCTCCTTGCCGCCGTAACGAAGCGTGGTACATATGAGATACCATGGCAGGTGACTGGGGAACGGATATTTAATTTTTATTTAAATCCCGAAGAGTTCCTTTGCATTCCTGTATGAAATGCCCTCTATAAGAGGCCTTATCAGGTCGTCCTCATCGGGGATAAGTCCTTTTTCAATCTCACCGCCCACAAAATTGCAGGCTATGCGCCTGAAATATTCATGCCTCGGGTATGACAGGAAACTTCTTGAATCGGTGACCATTCCGGCGAACCTCCTTAGCAGTCCGAATGAAGAGAGGTCTTTCAGGTGTTTTATCATTCCCTCCCTCTGATCGAGGAACCACCATGCTGCACCGTACTGCACCCTGCCAGCCCGGGAGCCGTCGTTGAAGTTCCCGGCCATTGTTATCATCATCTCATTGTCGGATGGATTCAGGTTATACAGAATGGTTCCGGCAAGCTGACCCGTCACATCAAGTGCGTCAAGGAACTGAGACATCCTGACCGGATCCTGGTTCCCTCCGATGGAGTCCCAGCCGGTATCAGGCCCCATCTGCCTGAACATCCTTGTGTTGTTGTTCCTGAGGGCTCCCGCATGGAATTGCTGGGTCCATCCCCGTGAATGGTTTATTCTGCATATTCCAAGCATTACTGCCGTCTTGTACTTTTCGTCCTCCTCTGGTGTCAGCGTCTCTTCCCTCAGAAGCTTTTCCAGCGACCGGTTTATTTCCGCTTCAGTGAATGATGTGAAGTAAAACCTGTCAAGCCCATGATCAGAGACCCTGCAGCCGTTATCATGGAAATGGCGGTGCCTGCCGTCGATTGCACCGATAAGGGATTCCAGGTCCTTTATGATGATACCTGCCGATTCACCTAGTCTCAGCAGATACGCCTTTAATTTTGCCGGATCACCGGTCTTTATGATGTTGTCGGGGCGGAATGTCGGAAGTACTTTTATTTCAAACGAGTTCCTGAGCTCACGGTGATGCTCAAGTGTGTCGGCAGGATCGTCGGTTGTACACACTGCCTCTACCTTCATCTTCTTTAACAATGACCTTATGCTGAATTCCTTTGATCGGAGCATCCGCGAACTCTCCTCATAAATATTTTCGGCTGTTGTTGGTGAAAGGAGGTCATAAATGCCGAAATACCTGGCGAGCTCCAGATGAGTCCAGTGATAAAGCGGGTTCCCTATCGTGAATGGAACCGTCTCTGCCCATTTCCCGAATTTTTCCCTGGCGCCTGCATCACCTGTGCAAAACTTTTCACTGATACCGTTTGCTCTCATTGCCCGCCATTTATAGTGGTCCCCTTCAAGCCATGCCTCAGCGATGTTGTTAAATTGCCTGTCTTCGGCAATCATTTTTGGTGAGAGATGACAATGAAAGTCTATAATCGGAAGATGAGCGGAAAACTCATGGTAAAGCCTTTTCGCCGTTTTGCTCTCCAGAAGGAAGTCATCATTTATAAATTGCTTCATTATACTGATTTTGAAATAAATGTACGGTTATATGATAGTCCGGGTGCTTTCTGTTTTCAGAAAATAAAAATAGCAAATTAATTAACCACCCGTAGAATTATGAACAGGTAATGGAGATTTTTTGTTGCCTTTGGCAAAGAACGGCATGCTTTTCCATGGGATTTCGTCCAAAGATTGTATTTTTGAAGATGTTACCCTGTAAAATAATCACAAGTTATGAAAATAGAACTTCGATATGCCGGACATCCTGTTGATTTTAAAGGATATGACACCGAAAGGATCAGGAAGGAGTTCCTGATCGAAAAGGTTTTTGAGCCTGATGAGATCCTACTTGTTTATTCGCTCTACGACCGTTATATGGTAGGTGGAGCCATGCCCGTAAGCCGCGGGCTTAGCCTGGAATCTCCATCTGACCTTAAAGCTTCGTATTTTCTTGAAAGAAGGGAAATGGGGATTGTCAATGTAGGAGGTGAAGCGGTTATCGATACAGCAGGTGCTTCCTACAACCTGGGAACCAAGGAAGCGCTATACCTGGGAAGGGAAACGGCTGATGTGGTTTTCAGGTCGGTTGATCCTGCAAAACCGGCAAAGCTCTATATAAATTCAGCTCCTGCCCACCATAAATATCCTTCGGTGAAGATATCACCGGATCAGGCTGAAAAAGCGATTCTGGGTTCTCCGGAGACCTCAAACCACCGCACACTCAACAAGCTGCTTGTCAACAGCATCCTTCCAACATGCCAGCTGCAGATGGGTATGACAGAGCTGAAAACAGGCAGCGTCTGGAATACCATGCCGGTACATACCCATAACCGGAGAATGGAAGCTTATTTTTATTTTGAGGTCCCTGAAAAACAGGCTGTGTGCCATTTCATGGGTGACCCTGATGAGACCAGGCACATATGGATGAAAAACGAACAGGCTGTCCTTTCTCCTTCATGGAGCATCCATAGCGCTGCCGGAACTTCAAATTATACATTTATATGGGGAATGGCAGGTGAGAACCTTGATTACGGGGATATGGATGTAAGACATCCTGACACCCTTAAATAGTCAAAAAAATGAGACTGTCTCAAAAGCATATTGTGTGCGCCTTAGTGCAATCCTTTGAGCACCTTCGTGGTTAAGCATAAATCACTGAACCACAAAGTGTCACAAAGGCTGGCACAAAGGGTACACCAAGGATGAAAAACTTGTGTTAAAGGATTTTGAGACAGTTCCTTCAAGGGAGTGAGTTCGAGGTTGTTGGAATTAAATCATTTTTGCAATTACTGCTTTTAAAGTTTAAGTACTTGTCGGACAAATAAATAAAATCAGATATGATAAA
>CAZTDW010000228.1:0-6381 GCA_964611835.1 uncultured Rikenellaceae bacterium
GTGCAGAACCTCTTGTACTTCAGGATCATGGCAACCCGGTAGCATACAGGAACATCTGGATCAGAGAGCTGTGAGGATCCGGAATTTTATAAATTTCCCCGGTAAGTAATTAATAATGATTTTAATTCAGAAATTGCTAAATTTACATATCGATCAAATCCACTTAAAAATTAAAATACCTTACGATGAAAGAAAATTCTAAAAACCTTACACGCCGCGACTTTATTGGAAGGACCGGCGCTGTTGCTGCAGGCCTTACAATAGTCCCGGGTACTGTAATCAGCGGATTCGGGCACAGGGCTCCCAGCGATAAGCTCAACATTGCCTGCGTGGGAATTGGAGGTATGGGCAACGCAAACCTGAAAAATGTTGCTCCTACTGAAAATATTGTAGCACTCTGCGATGTTGACTGGGCATATTCAAAACCGGTCTTTGATTTGTACCCTAATGCAAAACGTTACTGGGACTGGCGGAAGATGTTTGATGAAATGGGCAAATCAATCGATGCGGTAATTGTTGCAACCGCCGATCATACTCATGCCATAATCGCTGCTCATGCCATGACTCTGGGCAAACATGTTTATGTTCAGAAACCTCTTACACATACCGTTTATGAATCAAGGCTCCTTACCCGGCTTGCGGAAAAATACAAGGTGGCAACCCAGATGGGCAACCAGGGTTCATCGGCAATCGGAGTAGATTTGGTGCAGGAATGGATACAAAACAGGGAAATAGGGGAGGTAACCAAAGTTGAATCTTTTACTGATCGCCCGATATGGCCGCAGGGATTAAACAAACCTTCCAGGGAGGACAAAATTCCAAAAACCCTCAACTGGGATCTGTTCATCGGACCTGCTCCGGTCAGGGCTTACAACTCAATTTATCATCCCTGGAACTGGAGAGGCTGGTGGGATTTTGGAACCGGGGCACTTGGTGATATGGCTTGCCATATTCTTCATCCGGTATTCAAGGGACTGAAACTTCAGTACCCCATAAAGGCACAGGGAAGCTCAACTCTCCTTCTTACCGACTGTGCTCCCAATGCTCAGATGGTTAAGCTTATTTATCCGGCCCGAACCGCACCTGCCAACTATAAGATTGATCTTCCTGAAGTTGAGGTTATCTGGTATGATGGCGGACTGCAACCTCCCAAACCAGCCGGATGGCCTGCCGGGAAAAACATGAACGACCAGGGAGGCGGAGTAATATTCCATGGTACCAAAGACAAACTGATATGCGGTTGTTATGGAGTAAACCCATGGTTGCTGTCGGGACGTGTGCCAAATGCACCACAGACTGAAAGAAGGGTTGAAAAAGCTACTGCCGGAGGACATGAAATGGATTGGGTACGGGCTTGCAAGGAAAATCCGGGCAGCAGGGTTCAGACCAAGTCCAACTTCTCAGAAGCTGGCCCCTTCAACGAAATGGTTGTAATGGGTGTTCTTGCAGTAAGATTACAGGGACTAAATAAAGAACTGGAATGGAATGGTGAAAAAATGGAATTCACAAATATCAGCGACTCCGAAACTTTGAGGATCTGTATTGAGGATTCATTTACTATCAAGGATGGCCATCCTACATTCAATAAGAAGTGGACTGATCCGATGCCTGCAAAACAATTTGCTGCAGAAATGATAAAGCATACCTATCGTGCGCCATGGTCACTTCCTGACATGCCCGCATGATGTAATTTTAACCACAAAAAAATTATGATATGATGAAAATGATAAACATTTTTCTTTCCTGCGCCCTGATCATTGGTCTTGCATCGTCCTGCGGATCAAAGGGCAAGAAAGCTGAAAAACAGGCAGAAACCTCCGAAAAAGCAGCTCCGGCTGAAGAAGGCTGGACAGTTCTCTTCGACGGGACATCAGCAGCCGGCTGGCGGGGATACAATAAACCTTCATTCCCTGAAAAGGGATGGGAAATCATTGATGGAACGCTACATTGCATAGGATCAGGTGCCGGTGAAGCCGGAGGAGCAGGAGGCGACTTAATCTTTGACAAGAAATTCGGCAACTTCGAATTGTCGCTTGAATGGAAGATCTCCCCTGGAGGAAACAGCGGAATTTTTATTCTGGCTCAGGAACTGCCAAACGAACCTATCTATAAGTCCTCTCCCGAGTT
Organism: uncultured Rikenellaceae bacterium; assembly: GCA_964611835.1. Classification (GTDB taxonomy): domain Bacteria; phylum Bacteroidota; class Bacteroidia; order Bacteroidales; family VadinHA17; genus LD21. Next base: position 2,128 of record CAZTDW010000228.1, read on the forward strand.
GCAGATCCTTGACAATGACATACACCCCGATGCCAAGCTGGGTGTGAACGGCAACAGAATGGCGGGTTCATTGTACGACCTCATTCCTGCAGTTCCCCAGAACACAAAACCGGCCGGAGAATGGAATCAGGTAGGGATTTTGTGTTACCAGGGTACCGTGGTTTTCAAATCAAATGGCGCCAACGTGGTTGAATTCCATCTGTGGACCGACGAATGGAAAAAAATGGTTGCTAATTCCAAATTCAAGGATTGGGAATGGTTTGTAAATCCTGCAAAAGAAGGATATATTGGCCTTCAGGACCATGGCAACGATGTGTGGTTCAGGAATATTAAGATAAAGGAAATGTAATATCCTTAAACTGAATGTTCTGAAATGCGGGGACTCCACAACAGGATCCCCGCTTCTTTTTATATTATATACTGCCTTTCAATCCTGTTTCCTCAGCAACTTCACGCATCCCCATGATGCAGTCACTTATCAGCTCATCAAGCGTGACTCCAAGCATTTCTGCGCCTTTTTCAATGACCTTCCTGTCGACTCCGGCAGCAAATCTCTTGTCGTTCCATTTCTTCCTGACCGACCTGGCTTCCATGTCCAGTACACTTCTTGTGGGCCGCACAAGAGCACTGGTCGCGACAAGACCCGTCAGCTCATCAATGGCAAAAATCGTTTTTTCAAGACGCGACTGCGGTTTAACATCCGTAACAAGCCCCCACCCATGACTCATGACAGCCCTTATGTATTCCTCAGGCCAGTGGTTATCACGTAATATCTTTTCTGTCATCTGGCAGTGCTGCTCAGGATACATTTCATAATCAAGATCATGAACCAGACCTATTATCCCCCATTTTTCAGCGTCCTCTCCAGCTTTCCTGGCCATATAGCGCATAACACCCTCTACCGCAAATGCGTGCTTTAACAAACTGTCAGTCTTATTGTAATCCCTTAACAATGAAAGCGCCTGCTCACGGGTTGGTATCTGTTCATTCATAAATGTGTCTTATATTGTTTAAAATTAAAAATGTGGTTCATTTCCTGACTTTGATTACCGGGATCACCTTGTAAATCTGCATTCCCCGTACAGAAAGAAAATACATTGAAGCTCCGAGCTTTGGAGTCTCAAATTCTATAAGATTCTCTCCCGCCATTATCTCATGATATGAAGAAACAAGCCTTTTGCCTGCCAGATCAGTCATGCTGATCATCACTCTGTCAGAGGTATTGGATGTAACAATAATATTCAGCCTGTCTTTGAACGGATTGGGATAAGCACTGACATTTTCCTCAAGCTCAGAGTTTTCTATACTTACGCTAAGCGTATCATTTAATAGGTAATCATCTCCGTTTCCGTACATATAAACAACTATATCATACAACCCGTTCCTGTCGAGATCAGCTCTGGCATCAAAAGTCAAAGTGATCGAATCCTGATATGGGTAAATGGATACCGGGAAAAACTGTCTTACAGGGATATTGTTATTTACCTGATAGGCGAGATTGATCCCTGGCAGGGTATCGCTGCCCAGGTTGAGAAGTCTGACCGTCACCGGTTCCTGTCCGAAAGAGCTCTTTTGCTGTGGACTAACAATTCTGGCAAGCTCCAGATCCCTCTTGATGTACCTCAGCGGACTTGAGGCAGTGAAATCAATGAGGTCAATCCACGCGCAGTCGACTCCCTGAGAAACCGAATTATCTTTCTTGTATGTCCATTCCATAACGTTGATTCCTGCCTGTACTGCCACTACTTTCTTGATCCATGGAGTTTCACCCGATGCCTTTAACATCTCCGAACCATTAAGATTGAATTGCAGATAATCATAGCTCATTTCGGAGGAAACTTTGTAATAAAACTTCAGTGAGTCTTCTTCGGAAAAGAAGGTTCTGATCTTAAGGGAAGTAGTACCGTTATGACTTATTGCACCTGATTGGGCTGATATATTGCCATCAAAAGAATTTTTACGGGTGATAACCCAGGGGACAGGGCTCATATTAAGCCAAGGGAAAACCTTAAACCCTTCAGATTCGAAACTTTCCCTTACCTTGCCAACCCTGAATGTGAAACTTCTGCTTGCAATGTATGGGTTGCAGTCGAGGGTTGAAGCAAGCGATATATAATCTCCAAACATGGCAGACTCGGATAGTTTAACCCTGATTGTAATATATGAGTTTTCTCCAAACTGAAGAGTCCCCGATTTAACATTTGGATCAGGCACAGTAAGATCGGATCCGTAATTTTCAATTTTAAACTGACCGGAAATGTTACTTGACCCATAGTTGCTGGCCTGGAAGATCAGATCAAATGTTTCGCCCGGATCTGCAACTGAGTTATTATTGCCTTCAACTGAATCATCAACAACACAATTGACAATTTCAAGTACCGGCGCATGCACCGATATATCCACCTTTACTTTTTTCTCCCCCCCGTCATACCGCAGTGTAAGATCCAGAGTTATGATCCCTTTATCCGGAATATCTTCATCTATTTTTATTTCAAGCCTGTCGCGAAGCTGGATTTCAGATTTTCCCTTCAGCGTCCCGACCAGAGTGTTGCCCTTTACAATTGTTACCCATGGAGATGAAGAGGCAATACGCGCTGAAAGATTTGCAGCATCAGATTCTCCCAGGTTGCTTATGGTAAAATTCAGAAAAATTGTTTCACCGAAATCCGCCATCTGGTTGTCATTCCCAAGACTGTCGATCAAAGATGTTTTGCTGAGATTAATAAATTCCCTTTTTATCTCGGAGAAGTAAATTGTTTTAATTATGGGTATTTTGTTCTGTCCTGTAAGTACCACAAGACAGGAATCATTGTAATTGCCGGGAAAGTCAATTATGGCAGATCCGGACGGACTAAAAAATGACGCATCAAGCAACTGCCCGGCACGCGATACGGCAATGTATGAAAAAGGATCGCCTGTAACAGTGAGTGACCGTATTCCCACCGGCAGTGTATCAGAAAGTGATATGTTGAACTTTGTTGGTGTTCCCAGAAAGGGAGTGATACTGGGATCTCCTATCAGAGTATAGGTTTCCCAGTAATATTTTTTTCTCATCGATGAAGTGGAGCTTACAGCCAGATTGCCGGCAAAATTAATCTGCCCCATCGTTGTGTACCATTCAGAGGGAACTTCACCATGTGTATGAAAAAGCCTGTCGTATGCTCCAAGGCCTGTCTCAAGATATTTTGGATCAGAACCTGGTATCCCTGCCCCCACGGCCCAGTTAAAGTCTTCATCCCAATAAGAGTCGTTTGAGCATCCGATGAATCCTATTGCTCCCTTTTTTGATGCCAGCAGAAACCTGTTGCCAAAAGAGGCCGTGTCGTTGAACTGAGCTGTCCGGCATGCATTGCTTATAATAAACGGATACATGTTCTCATTTCTCAGATTTCGTATGTCGGCAGTCTTGAATTCCAGATGCAACCATCCTGACTGTGTGCCATGACCTGTATAGTTTATGAATGATAATCCGTTGTTTATTAATTTTATAACCGAATCCTTCTTGGTAAAACCTTCAGAATCATAAAAGTAGAAGGGGGTTATATTGTTATCAGGTTTAAGATAATTGGTAACGGCATACCTGATCTGACCGTTCATGTAATTTGCATAATTTGCATCTTTTCCCGCCAGTGCCAGAGCCCTGGAAGAAAAAGTATTGGATTCATCAAATCCGAATCTCTCATATTGGATTATCTTGTTAACCACCGACCTTACTTCAGAGGTGTCAGAGGCAGGAATCCTTCCGATAAACATATCGGGAATATAATCACCATCTCCATCCAGTTCTCCATAGTACATGTCACTTACATTGCCTGTTCCAAAATACGGTACCTTTGATACATCCCCGATTATCAGAAGATATTCAGGCGAATTGCCCGAGGCTTTGAGAGAATTGTAAGCAACGGCAATTGCATTCTTTATCTCCGCATAAGTACTGCCAACCTCACCGGCGTAGAGAACCGTCATCCTGAATCCTTTCTGAGTTTTCCATAATATGAAGGGTTCAATATGTTCCCTGAATGTGGTATCGCTGACAATTATCATGCCTACCGGCTTTTCAGAATATCCGGTTATCATGTCTTCAGGATAGTAATTTAGAATACCCTTTTCAAGAGTCTGGTTAAACGGAACTGATTCATAATTTAGTGATTTAGAGGCGAGTATCGTTTCTTCCGGAAATGTTATCTCGATCCTCATTGAAGTAATAATCTCAAGATGGTTGGCTCCGGGATTATACCTCACAGGCGAAATGAT
>CAZTDW010000229.1:0-6295 GCA_964611835.1 uncultured Rikenellaceae bacterium
TGGCACCGCCATATTCATGCTTAATGTTAAACTGATCTATTATTTTCTTTTCCCTTTTTATTAGGATCTGACTCCTTAATGTATCACCGCTGATAATGGATATCGATTCGCTTGTTTTGTCAAAATCCAGGTCATGATAGTATTTATAATTTTCGACTTTGTTTTCTTCCAGACCCAGATTTATTATTCTGTATTTACTGAAAAGATCCGGTATCAGGGGGATTAAAGCAATCCAGAGAATAAGGCTAATGAAAGCAGGGTGAGTAAGGAACTCATTGATCCGGCCTTTATTCATATCGTTACTTGTTTTTTCCCAGAAGTTCCAGGGTTGATTCAGCTCCCGTTTTTTTCAGGATATTTCTCCTGTGCGTATTTACTGTATTTATGCTGATATATAATAAATGTGCTATTTCCCGGCTGCTTTTTCCTTCAAGGACATAACCAAGGACAGCCTTTTCCCTTTTGCTGAGCATCTGATATGAATCGGCAGGCAGAGTCGATCTCGTTGAATAGTGGTTTATAAGACGTTCCAGCGTATCTTCGAGTTCATCAATATCGACTGGTTTGAGGATGTAATCAAATACCCGGTGCTTGATAGCCTTGATTGAATATTGGGTATGGGCGGTTACCAAAATTATTTCAGGCCTGAAAGGAGTTGCATCCAGTTTTTCAATAATATCAAAGGCAGAAATATTATTGCTAAGTTCAACGTCGAGGAACAGCAGTTCGGGTTTTAGTTTATGTATTGATTCAATTGCCCTGGCCGGGTCAGTGAAATAGTCAAGAACCTGTATCTGGGGGTAGGGGTTAAGAAGCTTTTTTAGCCTTTCACAGGCATATCTTTCGTCATCGATAATTATGGTACGGATCTGTTTCATGATTTTTGTTAACCCGACAGATTAAGATATCAGTCCAGATTTCCGACTCAATATCAAAATTAGCGAAATTTCCCCGCAAAATAAAGATTAATTGCAATTTTAACAGAGATTACGAAGATATTATTGATCAGAAGACATTTAATTAAAATAATATGCTCTGGATCAATCAGATCCTATCTTCCAAGAATCTTGTACAGTTCGTTCTTGATGATCCCTGACCATACTCTGTATCCATCCTTGTTAAGATGAAGCTTGTCATCAAGAAACAGCTCGGTACGGGGAAGTCCCTCTTTGGTCAGGAAAGATTGTTCAGTACTGATGAAGTAAGTGTTATGGTGATTTTTACAGACTCTTCTGATCTGTTCATTGGCTTCCCTGATCTCTGGCCATACATGCCATCTGGCGGCAGTGGGAGTAATTCCTATCCAGAAAACAGGAGTATTTTCGTATTTCCTGCGTATAATGTAGAGTGTTTTTCTGAAAAGCCTTGCCACTTCGGCCGGACTTTTATCCGAATCACTTCCTGAAATATCGTTTGCAATGAATATTACAATGGCACTGCAGGGATGAGGATAGATGATCCTGTCAGCATATACTGCGAAATCACTTAGTTTGGCGCCTCCATAGCCCCTTTGAATTACATTATAGGGCAGCATGTCCTTTCCTATGTCATCCCATAACCTGATGCTTGAACTGCCTGTAAACAGGATCGCATCATTTGGATAAGACTTTGTGATATCTAGCTGTTCAAATTTCAGGATTTCATCTTCCCATGCCTTAACTTCGGGGAGTTCCCTGTAGGTTTTCAGCGGAGAGCATGCGGACAGGATTATTAAAGTTGCCAGCAGGTATTTACGTATCATGGTATTATAAGTTTTTAATGGCACAAAGTTACGGTTTATTCCCTTAAGCATGTAAAAAAAACATTTTTTAGATTCGATATAGTACAATAGTAAGAATATTTTATTTACAAAAAAAAGTTACGTTTGTAATAATTTAACCATTCCAACCTAATCTAGCCATTTAATTCCAATGTCGAAAAAACAGTTATTTCTTACAAAACCCCTGGATCAGTTGATGACCGAGTCGAAGGAAACCGGAGGTTTGAAGCGCACTCTTTCAGCACTTAATCTTACAACTCTTGGAATAGGTGCCATTATTGGTGCAGGGATTTTTGTCCTTACCGGGCAGGCTGCCGCGCAATATGCCGGGCCGGCCATTGTATTGTCATTTGTGGTTTCGGGTCTTGCCTGCGGTTTTGCAGGGTTATGCTATGCTGAATTCGCATCGATGATACCTATTGCAGGAAGTGCCTATACCTATTCATATGCAACGCTCGGTGAGTTTTTTGCATGGATAATAGGCTGGGACCTTATACTTGAATATCTTTTTGCAGCTTCAACAGTATCAGTAGGATGGTCGGGGTATGTTGTAAGCTTTCTGAAGGATTTTAATATAAACCTTCCTCCGCAGTTCACCGACGCGACAGGCACAATTCTGGTAAACATACCCGAACTGGGATGGAAACCGTTGAATGCTTTTGCTCATTCTCTGGCAGAATCTGGTGTGAGTATCGATTCACTTCCACATGTAACCTGTGTTCTGAATCTGCCTGCAATGTTCATTGTTGCACTTTTGTCGGCATTGCTTGTGATAGGGATCAAGGAGTCAGCCAACTTCAACAACATTATGGTCATAACAAAAGTGTCGGTGATAATCTTATTCATTGCGCTTGGTTTTATGTTTGTAAAATCGGCTAACTGGCATCCTTTCATCCCGCCGAATAAAGTTGAATCGACTCCGATTTCTGAATATGGATCGTTCTGGGAGTGGCTGAAAGCATACGGCTCGGAGTTCGGAAAGTATGGCATAAGCGGAATTCTCAGGGGAGCCGGAGTAATTTTCTTTGCCTATATCGGATTTGATGCTGTGTCAACGGCAGCTCAGGAGGCTAAAAACCCGCAGAAGGATATGCCTGTAGGTATACTTGGTTCTCTGAGCATATCTACAGTACTTTATATCCTGGTTGCTATAGTTCTCACGGGTATAGTAAGCTACAAGACTCTTAACGTTGCTGACCCTGTTGCAGTGGGGGTTGATGCTATGGGAGAGGGTATGTTCTGGCTTCGTCCTATTGTAAAGCTGGCGGCAATTGCCGGATTGAGCTCGGTGATACTGGTGATGCTTCTTGGGCAGCCCAGGATCTTTTTTACCATGTCAAAAGATGGCCTTCTGCCGCCTGTATTCTCAAAGGTTCATCCCCGGTTCAAAACCCCTTATGTAAGCACAATAATAACCGGAGTTGTTGCAATGATAATTGCCGGAATTCTTCCGATAAGGATCCTGGGAGAGCTGGTTTCAATAGGGACCCTGCTGGCATTCATCATCGTATGCCTGAGTGTTCTGATCCTGAGGAAAACAAAGCCTGAAATTGAACGGCCTTTCAGAACCCCATGGGTGCCGGTAATACCTGTTCTTGGCGCACTGATCTGTTTCATCCAGATGGCAGCACTGCCGCTTGACACATGGCTCAGGCTTCTGGTATGGATGTCTATAGGTTTCTGTATCTACTTTTTCTATGGGATCAGACACAGCAAGGTGAGGTCTGAAAACGGAAAAGACAAGTAGTCCCAATATATTCATCGCTATTTTGCCCGGGTTACAGGCAATATCAGATCTCGTCTGAAAAAACACTCCCGGGAAGATCGCGCATATTGTATCGTGAAGCCATAGATTCCCCATATGCGCCTGCTGACCTTATTGCAATGATATCGCCCCTTCTTGTTTCGGGAAGCTTTATATGCTTTGCGAACGTATCTGTTGATTCACAAACAGGTCCGACGACATCATACCACAGCTCACTTCCTGTTGATGTAAGATTTTCGATCTTATGATGTGCCTGGTAAAGGGCTGGTCTGATGAGGTCGGTCATGCCGGCATCAATTATGGCAAAGACCGTCTTGCTGCCTTTCTTGATAAAAAGAACCTCTGAAATAAGCGAACCACACTGCCCTACAAGCGACCTGCCCGGCTCAATATGCATTTCCTGTCCCGGACGAAGCTTAATATATTCATTTACCAGCCTGAAGTAGTTTTCGAATTGGGCCGGTTTTTCAGGATCATCATAATCAATGCCCAGTCCTCCTCCAAGATTTATGATCTCAAGTTCTGAACCATTGGAAGCGAACCATTCCTGCAATTCATTTATCTTTGAGCACAGGCTTCTGAATACGGACATTCTGGTGATCTGTGACCCTATGTGGAAATGAATCCCTATGAATTTAATATTATTCAGGCTTTTAAGCCTGTTCATAACCTCCTCAAGATCCCAGATGTTTATTCCGAACTTGTTTTCATGTATTCCGGTTGTAATATACTTGTGTGTATGGGCTTCCACATTAGGGTTTATTCTCAGGGCTATTGATACAATCCTGCCTGTTGCGGACGCTATTGAATCAATAACTTCAATTTCGGGGATTGATTCGCAGTTGAAGCAGAAAATATCAGCCTTTATTGCAGCCTCAATATCCCTGTCGGTCTTGCCAACACCTGCAAAAACAATTTCTGAGGGCTTGAAACCAGCCTTCATTGCACATTCTATTTCATTATAGCTTACGCAATCGGCACCAAAACCGTATGAAGCTATAATTTTAAGAATTCTGGGATTGGCATTTGCTTTTACTGCATAATGGACCTTGATCCCTGTGGTTTCTGATTCCTGTTTTAGGATCTCACAGGTGTTTTTAAGAACTTCGGTGTTATAATAATAAAACGGAGTCTGAAGAGTCCGGAATTTTTGAATGGTTGTCTGGTCGAACATTTTACTGATTAAAAAGATATTGGTTTAAAAGTCTGAGAGCATTGATTTTGTCTGTGGTATCCACAAGTAATGAAAGGCTGTAGGGACTGCCGCCATATGATATCATTTTCAAGGGTATAGTGTTCAGTGCCTCAAATATTTCAGGGGCTGATCCAGGCCTTTCAGGCCTGAAATCACCCACAATGCAGATTATGGTCTGGTCCTTTCTTACCTCGACTGTTCCCAGGGTCTGAAGCTCATTTGCTATCTCATCAATATACTGGGGACTGTCAACAGTGATTGATACTGACACTTCCGAGGTGGTGATCATGTCAATCGGGGTTTTGTGCGCTTCAAAGATTTCAAATACCTTTCTGAGGAAACCATATGCCATAAGCATTCTGTCTGACTTGATCCTTATAACCGATATCCCATCCTTTGCTGCCACGGCTTTATAGTCTTCCAGCTTGTAGGAGGATGTTATTATGGTCCCTTCATCAGCAGGATCCATTGTATTTTTCAACCGTACAGGAATATTCTTTTCCCTGGCAGGATTGACACTTGAAGGATGCAGGATCTTGGCTCCGAAATAAGCAAGCTCAGCAGCTTCATCAAAAGATATTTCCCTTATCACTTTCGTCTTTTCCACATACCTTGGATCATTATTATGAAATCCGTTAATGTCGGTCCAGATCTGGATCTCAGATGCGTTAACGGCCGCCCCGAGAATAGACGCTGTAAAATCGCTTCCGCCACGTCTGAGGTTGTCGATCTCCCCATGTGCATTCCTGCAAATGAATCCCTGGGTAATAATTATATTGTGATCAGGTTTTGAACTAATCTCCCTGTTGAAGTTTTCAGAAATATAATAGCTGTCGGGTTCGCCATCCTTGTCGATCCTCATAAAATTCAAAGCCGGTAGAAGCAGGGAGTCTATATTGTTTTCGATCAGTAGATTATGGAATAATGAAGTAGACATCAGCTCCCCTTTTGCGAGGATGATTTTTTCATATTGTCTGGAATGTTTAAGCGATATCAGACTCTCAATGTCATTCAGATGACTGTCAACTACTTCAAGTCCCTTGTATTTGAATTGATCCGTTTTGTAAAGTTCATCTACAACTTTATGATATTTTGTTCTCAGCAGTTCGATTTTCTGAGCGGCCTCTTCTGTTCTCTCTTCATATAAAAGATCGGAGATCTCAACAAGGTTGTTTGTGGTACCTGACATGGCAGATAAAACCACTATGTTCTTTTCTCCATCGGTGATCAGCGGGATTATTGAATTCATTCTGACGGGATTTCCAACCGATGTTCCTCCGAATTTCATTATTTTCATTTTCCCTGAGTAATTTATATTAAAAAAAAACCTGCATCACTTTGCAGGTCTGGATTCTATTAATCATTGATGTAACATTTAAGCAGACCTGCGGGGCAGATTTCCAAATGATTTTTTATGGATTTTTATCAAGCTTTTCATTATTAAGAAACAGCGAGCAAAAATATAATTTTAATCGATACACAGTATTTTGTTGTCAAATTTTTCTTATTTTTGCACCCACTTCTGCCCAGATGGCGAAATTGGTAGACGCGCTAGTTTCAGGGACTAGTGTCAGCA
>CAZTDW010000230.1:0-6221 GCA_964611835.1 uncultured Rikenellaceae bacterium
CGGGTAAGTCTTATACGACCAGCTCCTGCCAAACTCCCCCAGGATCGGAAGGTAGCAAGGGTAGGCAGTTGTAGCGGTGCGATATAAGTAGCTTACCCTTTTTTATATTAATAGGGTGATCTTACTCCCTGATCTTTGGCCTATTTATTGCCTCTCATCAATTTTGGAACAATAATCAACCATATCCGCTCACTTTCTTTTATTAGATTTGTAAAATTTTCAAAAGCATGTTGCTTCGCATATATCCGGAAAATCCAAATCACAAGCATATCAGGAAGGTGGTGGATGCACTCATTTCCGGAAGCATAATCATTTACCCTACCGACACAATTTATGCGATGGGTTGCGACATAAAGGCGAACAGGACAATTGAGAAGATAGCAAGGTTCAAAGGATTGAATCCCTTAAATCCGGACCTTTCAATCATTTTTCATGATATGAGCCAGCTGTCAGAGTATACTGTAATCAGGGACAATACTGTATTCAAGCTTCTGAAAAGGAATCTGCCCGGTCCCTTTACTTTTATCGTCAGAGCCAACAATCAGATTCCAAGGTTGTTCAAGAACAAGAAGAAGACTGTGGGAATAAGGATCCCCGACAATAATATTGTACTGGAGATAGTCAGGGAGCTCGGCAGGCCGATAATCACGACATCAATTCATGAAAATGATGAAATAATTGAATATATCACCGATCCCGAGCTTATCCATGAGAAATACAGAGACTTCGCGGAAATAGTCATCGATGGCGGCTATGGCGGGAATGAAGCATCAACTGTGGTGGATTGTACTTCTGATGAGATAGAGATAGTCAGGCAGGGGCTGGGGGTGCTTGAGCTGTGATCAGGCGCCGGAGAATGAATTCAGGTTGCATCATTTCTTGTAAAAAGCTCTTGAGAAGAATATTAAAACTGCCAGTAATTCAAGCCGTCCGGTAAGCATCAGCCCTGAAAGGAAAAATTTGCCAGTATTGGTCATTCCCGCAAAGTCGGAAAAAGGACCGAATGAACCTACTCCAGGGCCAATGTTGCCGATTAATGATATAGTTGTGCTTAGTGAGGTAAAGATGTCATAATCCATCAAAGAGATTACCAGTGTTCCGGCACTTACGGTAATCAGGTAAATAGCCGTAAAGACCAGCAGATTGATCACAATATTGTCCGGAACGGTCCTGCGGTCGATACGCACCTTAAGAAAGGCATTAGGATGAACAAGCCTTTTGATTACATTACGGCTGTTCAGCGTGATGATACTCAGCCTTATGATTTTTATACCTCCGCTTGCCGATCCTGTCATTCCTCCTGAAAACATCAGGATTATGAGTATCAGGATAAGAAAGCCTCCCCAGAGATTATAATCAGTTGTATAAAAACCGGTGGTACTCATTATCGATATTACATGAAAAAAACCGTCTGATAAGGCTTTGCCGAAACCTGACCCCGACTGAATGAAGAGGACAAGTGAGACCAGAACAGAGACTGCCATAACAATTGCAGTATAAATCCTGAATTCGTGGTTCTGCAATATCTTCCCGTAATTTCGCCTGGCTGCAAAATAGAACAGTGAGATATTTGTGGCAGCCAGGAACATGAACAAACTAATCACTGATAAAAGGTACGGAGAAGGGAATGCCGCTATTCCATCGTTACGGGTAGAGAATCCGCCTGTTGACATTGTTGACATTGAATGACATATGGCATCGAATAATGGCATTTTCCCTGCTGCCAGCAGCAGTGTTTCAACAAGGGTAAGGCTCAGGTAAACTGTTGCAAGACTTTTTGCAATATCAACCGTTTTAGGAAGGATCTTGTCCGCAGTTTGACCTGAAAACTCATTGGTCGGCAGCTGGATGTTAAGCGATTTAACTATGGGAAGCACATAAAGTGAAAGGGCAATAGAGATAAAGCCTCCGATCCATTGTGTAATGCTGCGCCAGAACAGGATGCCCCGCGGCAGCGATTCAACGTCATGGAAAATGGTCGCGTTGGTGGTGGTGAAACCGGCAATGGATTCAAAAAAGGCATCGGCAAATGAATGGGTGAATCGACCCAGCAAAAATGGAAGTGTCCCGAACAGGCTGAATATTAAAAAAATACATAAGCTTATTATATAGCCTTCCCTGGTGCCGTAGGTCTTTTCAGTATTCCTGAGGGGTGTAAAAACCAGGACACCCGTAACGATCGTTATAACTGCTGAGTACAGGAACGTTGCAGCTGTTTGCCTTTCACCTGTGATAAGGGATACTCCGGCAGTAACCAGAAGGAAAAAACCCTCAAAGATAAGTACCTGGCTGATTGCCCTTGCGACAATCCTGAAATTGATCATGTCGGATCAGATGAAGAATTTAGAGATCTTATCGTATGCCGAGGGAAGTGTAAATACTACCACCTTGTCGTTTGCCTTGATAGTAGTATCTCCTGTGGCAATGTAAGGTACGCCATCTCTGGTCCCTCCCCCTACAATGGCATCTTTGGGAAAATCTATTCCCCGGAGTGTACCTTTTGTGATCCTTGCATTTTCCGGGACATTGAACTCTATAACCTCCGCATCGGTTCCGGTCATGTACTTGACCTGAGTGACATTCTGATTGGTCGTATGACGGAAAATCCTGCTGGCGGCAGATATCTTTTTGTTTATAATGGTATCGATTCCTGTATTCTCCGCAAGGTTTATGTATTCCATATTTTCAACTTCGGCAATTGTCCTTTTGACACCAAGCTTCTTGGCCAGAAGGCATGAAAGGATATTGGTTTCGGAATTGCCGGTAACAGCTACGAATGCATCCATCTCTGAAATGCCTTCCTGTTCCAGGACCTCTACATTTCGGCAGTCGCCATTGATTATGAGGGTGTCGTCAAGAATTTCGGATAAAGCCTCGCACCTTGCCGGATCTGAATCAATAAGCTTCACCTCGCAGTTTTTCTGCATATAAAGTGCAACATGCTTACCGATCCTGCTGCCTCCCAGTATCATGATCCTTTTCGCCTCAAAATTCTCCTTCCCTGATCTGACCATCATTTCGTCTATCCCTTCATTTGTCGATATGACAAAAACCATATCACCCAGCTGAAATTTCTCCTGACCCCTGGGGATAATAGTCTTTTCATTGCGCTTGATTGCCACTGCCCTGTATTTATCGGTGCTGTGGTCGATCGATATTTCCTCAAGGGTCTTGTTCAGTATCGGAGCGTGTTCATCAAGTTTCTGAACATACATCGCCAGTTTGCCTCCGCAAAATTCCATGAAATCCGAAGTTCCGGTTTCATGAAGCAGACTGAGCACCTCCCTTGCTGCAATTAGCTCGGGATAGATAAGTGAATCGATTCCCAGTGATTTGAAGAACTCAAGGATAGAATGTTCAAGGTAATCCAGATTGTCGATACGTGCAATAGTCTTGATTGCTCCAAGCCTTTTGGCAAGAATCGACGATGTGATATTTGTATCCTCCCAGTGGGTGACCGCAATGAAAAGGTCAGTCTTCTTCTGAAATATCTCCCGGAGAAGATTTATGGATGTGGCGGATCCGACAAAAGTAAGTACATCAAGCGAGGAATCAAGTGGTTTAAGACGATTCTCTTCGGTATCTATAAGAATGATGTCATGATTTTCATTCGAAAGCATTTTTGCAAGGTGAGTCCCGACTTCTCCAGCTCCGGCAATTACTATTCTCATATTATCTGATAATAACAGGACAAAATAAGATATAAATAGTTTAAAACTCAAGTATTCATAACTTTATTTTCCCGGATGATCCGCCAGCAAAAAGTAATAAACCTGAATGCGAAAATATTCGATATATTTATTGCGAATTATTTCGCATGTAAAAATGCTTTAGAAGCTTTCCATGATCACGCATATTTGAACTTTGACCAACAACCAGCAACCTGAGTTAATTAAGGAACTCACTTTTTCTGTTCCTTTTCAGGCAGCCCGGCAATAAAAGCGCCTGAAGTTTTAACATAATGGATGTTAATTCCTGCTTCTTTCACATTTAAAATGCCGGCTGAACCTGCCGATCTCGTGAAGATAATTGCATTTAAACGGTTGTCTGATGGGATCTGACTGCGTAACCTGCTGCCGTTTCCATAAATGATCATATAATCGGGATCTGCATTTTCTATTGTTCTTCTGCCGGGATTACCGGCAAGCAGTATTTTATGATCTCCGGTTCTTAATATTGTGGTTTCTCCTGTGATCTTGTTTTCCCTGATCTTAAGATTTCTAACGGCACAATGCCTTAAAACTTCTTCAGGAACATCAGGACAGTCCGTGTAAAGATTCAAATGTCTTCCCGTCCTTATGCCTATTGCATATGAACAGGCTGAATTGTATACGATAAGTTCATCAGTTTTTCTTACTGATAAATCCCTGGTTGTAAGGGATAAGGTAAAAAACAGCAATGCGATCAGGCAGTAGCGGAACGGAAAATCCTTCCGGTCAGACAGACTTCGAAAAAGAAGGAAAATGAAAATTACCAGCGAGATTGTGGTGAGGGTCCCCATTCCTATGTTGTCTATTGTTGAAAAAGGAAGTGATGCAGCCTTTTTTGTGAGCTCTTCGGTTATACCCGTAAGTATTTCAAGGATTTTTGCAAGGGATTTTGAAAGAAACAGGAGGGGATAGGTAAGCGGAATAAGGCATCCGGTTATTATCAGGATGTTTGAAAGTGGAACTATTATAATATTGGTAAGGATAAAGTAAGCAGGGAAACGGTTGAAAAGGGAAATTGTAAGGGGAAGGGTCCCTGCCTGGGCAACAATGGTAACGACTACCGACTGCCAGATTTTATCAGCCAGCCAGTTTCTGAAATTTAGAAACTGGTAAATCTTCTCATAAAAGCATATTATGAATATCACGGCAGAATAGGAGAGAAGAAATCCGGCGTCGAAAAGTACCGATGGTCTCCAGAGGAGAAGAAAGAAGGCAGATGCAAGTACCGAATTCAGGCTGTTGACATTTCTGCCCAGCAATTTTCCTGTCTGTATGAAAGTAACCATTATGGTTGCCCTCAGCACGGATGGTGTCAGGCCCGTTACAAATGCAAAAGCCCAGAGGAAAAGCACTGTCAAAATAATCCTGACCATGGCAAACCTGCCTTTCAGAAAAAAGAGCAGATATTGGATAAACATGCTCAGTATCACTGCATGAAGCCCTGAAACAGCCATGATATGCATTACTCCCGCCTTCATGAAATACTGTTTCTGTTCATTGTCGAGAAGATTCTTCTGACCAAGTGTAATTGCAGCTACCAGGGCAAGCCTGTCGCCGGTAATGCCCCTGTTTCTGTACATGTCAATGATCTTTTCCCTTATTATCAGTGCTTTGTGGGTTAATTTCCTGCGCTCCGGCGTAATATGGCAGAGAATATCCTTTTCATCAATAAAAGCCATATACCTTATGCCATGATTTTGCATGTAAAATTTGTAGTCAAACTCACACGGATTTCCCCTGTTCTGTATCTCAACGGGCACGCACCTCATGGTGATCAGATCGCCAGGGAGAAGCCGATGATCACCCTGACTTTCATTCATGTAAACCAGGATTGAGCCCTGCAGGGTGATGATATTTTCTCCATCACTTATACCTTCAAGATCAAGCAACATTCGTGTGCTGTTTTCCCTTTTCTCCGGATATTCTGAGAGCACACAGATGAATTCGTTTGTAACCGGATCAAGTGCGGATAGTCTTTTCTTTTCATAATTATAAAGAAAAAGACCTGAAACGAACAGTGAACATGTTAATGCAAAGCCATAGAAGGGATTGACAATGCGGTTATTGAAGAACAGGCTTGCACCAAATCCGGCAGCAATCAGGATCAGGAAAATCACGGACAACCCGGGACCGGGATTGAAATAGCGTCCGGCCAGTATGCCTGCACAGAACGGCAAGCCGATACGGATAAAGGGAATCTCTCTATTCAGCACAGTCAGCAGCGATGAAGACTGAATAAAGGTATAAAAAAAGTTTGGAGTGAGCTAAAGTTTGGAGTACTTAAAGTTTGGGTGAAAGATTCTCAGGCACTCCTGACTTTTTGTCCGGGAAGTACTGTCAGGTAAGAAGCTTCGAATTTACCTTTACTGATGGCGTTTAGCTTTCCTTTGAGGAGTCTTCTTCTCAGGGGGCTGACTTTATCGGTAAACAGGATGCCGTCAAGATGGTCATATTCGTGCTGGATGATCCTGGCCTTGTAACCCTCGAAGGTCTCATCATGATAATCCCATT
>CAZTDW010000231.1:0-6214 GCA_964611835.1 uncultured Rikenellaceae bacterium
TAAAAGACCAGGGGCTATACAGACGTACGGAACTATTTACGACCGATCCTGTAATAAATCCGGGCGGGGTAAATAACAGGCTTGATGACAACTGGTCAAACTATGATCATGTAGGAGGTTCGACAAAATACTCAGTTCCTTTGATTTCATCGGAATGCCCTGATAATCATAAAATAGAGTTTCTTGCTTCGTACTGGCTTCCCTCCTACCCGGACCATATAATAAAGTATGGAAGGGTTTCTCTCCCTGTTTCCGGAAAAGACAGCACGCCTCCGGAAATTAGATGGACTAAAGTCACCGGAGATAATTGTGTCCAGGTAAAAGTCAGGGACGGCTCAGGTATCAGATCGGTCAAAGCGCATTTTGTTTCGGCTGATGATCAGCAAAGGACATTTGATATTGTTCTTAATGATGAAGGTATAAATGGAGACAGGATAAAGAATGACAGGTTATTCAGCGGTATGGCGCCGGAACAGAAGTTCGGATTGTTCAGAATGGATGTTGAAGCAATTGATGTTGGTGGGAACAGAACTTTCAAAAACTTTGAAAGAATTGATTTCTTTCATTGATTTAAATATGCGTAAGAAGCCATGAGTGGAGTAATGTCGCGACTTTCAAAGACCTTCATCTGCCAGGGGAAGTAGTGGGAAAGATATGGTTCAGATATGCCAAGGAATTGTTCCTGGCTCTAAAGTGACACTACTCCGAGATAAACAAATCCCTGGTTATCGATTAATTTTTCATTTATCCCTGTCTGAATATCCTGTATATTTTCATTCAATATACCGATAAGCTTAAAACTAAGTCTGTAACGGCCTTTCGGTGTGTTCGGGGGAATATTGAAAACATATTTCTCATTCTGCTTTTTTCCCGGCAACCAGGCCATGTTACCTGAATTCTCAATAAGAAGATCAAATGAGCTGCCGGATTTTTCAGGTCCAAATCTTAAGACAAGACCAAAATTCCTATATGCTGGAGCAACCCCTTTGTTCAGCCATTCTATAGAAAATGTGTTTTCTCCTTTTCTCAGTTTTTCAGGTATCATGGCTTTAACGGGAAAATACCAGTATCCGCAGCGGTTGGCAAGCTCTCTGGTCAGGTCAGGATTGTCAGCCAGCCACTCTTCAAGATAGCCATGGTAGCCAATATAGGTGGCATGCATTATTTTCAGTGCACCCCTTAAAGTCTCAGCTCCGCTGACGTTATATTTTGGAATTTCAGTCTCCCCGTTTTTTCCAAGCCAGTTACCATTTTTTTTAACTGAGCCGTAGTGTTGCATTTCAAGTATTATTGGCCTTTTAAGATAGAGAGGATCGTACAGGTACGGATCACTTATAGTCCATTGGTAATTCCCAAGGGAATCCTTCAGAAAATACTGCATATACCAGTCGACAAGAGGGCTGTCGTCGCGGAGACTTATGCCGTTATCGACAGCATACTGATAAAGCTCCCTGATTTCATTTTCAGGTCTGCCCTCAGAAAGCATGTCGTCATTTGCCACAATCTGGATCTTTTTATAGTTCTTAAGAAATATATCAATATTGGCTTTAACCTCAGCCATGGTCGGTGTGATCTTAGTTGAGAAAGAGGTATGTCCTTCACCCCAGTCCCCGATACTGCCGATATCAACATAGCTTACCCATGACTTGTCATCATAGCGGGCGGCAAATGCTTTGTGAAAATTATCAAGCTTTTCAAGATAGACCGGATCGTCCCACTTTGGTACCCAGAATTTGATCCTGCCGTTATCGATGACTGTCCCTTCAGCTCCGGCTTTCCTTACCCAGCTTGGTGTTGCATAGTGCACTCCGTCGGCAAGCTCACCAAAATTGTCAGGGTAAGAACCTGTTTCACTGCATGATATCCTGAATGAGATTTTATACCCCTTCGGTACATATTTTGCAACAACCCGGTCGATGTCTGTCCAGTCAAATTTTCCCTCCCCGGGTTCAAGGTAACTCCAGGCTAACCGCAGGTACAGATGGTCCATACCCGGGAAAGAGAGAAAAAGATCGTCATCCTTAATGGCGTATTTTTTAATCCCGTTATCAAGCAAATGATGATACCAGCCTTTATACGGATTTTTAAGAACACGGACTGAATCCCAGTCGGGAATAAAATCAATCGTTCTGAATTGAGAAGAAACTGAGCTGCTAATGGAAAGAAGGCAGCAGGAAATAAGGAGAAAATACTTGCATCTGTTTTGCATAATCATTTTGTAAGTCAGGTATTCTTGGCATCATTATTCATTTTCACAAAGGAGCAGAAAATGACAGAATCAAAGATATCAACAAATTGTATTATTATCTCAAAAAATGATCATATCTTTAAATCTATTCTTATTATATCCTTTCAAATAAAAAAATGGAATTATAAAAGCTTGCGTATTTAACTTTTATTACTTTCATATCAATATCAGTAATACAACAATATAGAAAAGGAATATGGATTCTATGGCTGGTAAAGAAACTAAGGAATTAAAATGTATAAAAATGATAAACAGAGAAATAAGTATAACCAGAGTCACCCTGCTGCATTCATTGATTATCCTGACAAGTATTGTGCTGTGCTGCTGTTCCGGAAATTCAAAAGATCTCTCCATCACAAAAGGAGGGGATATATGGTTCCATAATAAAGAAATCTCCCTGAAGATAGATAAGAACATGTATTGCAGTGTATATTATTTAGATGCTGACATACCCATGAATTTTAACGGATCCGGTCAGGATTTGTCAAAACCAAGCCATTATCTGGTTGTAGAAGGAGAAGAGGTAAAAAACTTTGCTGTGGATTACGTCAACATTGAAAATAAAGTGATTGAAACGGAATCAGGGAAAGGGAAAAGACTGGTCATTAAAGGGATCGCTGATAAGAAAGGTGAATACAGGATTGAAAAAAAACTTTGGATTGAATACTATGATAAATATCCGGGGATTGCAATCACAAAAGCGTTTTACAGGAATCTTGGAGAAAACGCAATAAAGGTCGAAAAAGATTATTCCTGTTGCTTCAGGATGGATGCCTCTCTAATGAATAAAGGAAATAAGCCGTTTGACTTCTGGTCATTCCAGGGTTCATCCCTTAACTGGGGAATTGACTATATTATCAGAATCACTGAAGGGTTCAGGCAGGATAATTACATGGGTGTTCAGCCGGTTACAAAAACCGGAGGCGGAGTGCCGATGGTTGACCTCTGGACCCGTGAGGCGGGCATGGCAATAACTCATCTCGAAAGCAAACCGCAGTTGGTCTCGTTTCCTGTTGAAACAGGATCTGATAACAGGGTGACTGTTTCGATGCTCAATGATTCAGGTGCTACTCTTAATCCGGGAGAATTATATGAGACCTTTTATACCGCCATAATACCTCACATGCTGGATTTTTACAATCCTTTAAAAACATATTCTGATCTGATGGCTGATAAAGGACTCAAAAGGAGCGAGCCTTCCGACGAAGCTTATGAAGCAATATGGTGCGGATGGGGTTACCTCACCGATTTTACGCTGGATGAGATTTACGGTACCCTTCCCAAATTGAAGGAACTGGGTATTAAATGGGTGGTTATTGACGATCGCTGGTGGGACAGATACGGTGACTGGAATCCAAGAAAATATACTTTCCCTGGAGGTGAAGAACAGGTCAGGGAATTTGTTGACTCACTTCACCGTAAGGGATTCATGATCCAGATATGGTGGGCTCCTACCCCTGTCCAGCCGGAAAAGATGATTTCATGGGGAGGTTCGGTTGATCCTGGTATGGCTGAGATAGCAAAACAACATCCGGACTGGCTGATCATGGATAAGGATGGATCCTATCCCCGTGACTGCAGGGATATGTACCAGTTCTGCCCCGGTGTGCCAGAAGTGCGGGATTATATGGCACAACTCACTGAACGATTTATAAGGGACTGGGGCTTTGACGGTCACAAACTTGATGCATACTATGTGGTTCCTCCATGCTATAACCCTAAACACAATCATAAACATCCCGCGGAATCGTATGAAAAACTTCCTCTTCTGCTTAAAGCCATCTATGAGACATCAAAATCCATTAAACCATATTCAGTCACAGAAATCTGCAACTGCGGAACGACTCAGGATTTTTTTCAGTCTGTATATTCCGATCAGCCTGTTAATTCGGATCCTACAAGCACCAGGCAGTCCCGCCAGAGGGTGAAAGTCCTGAAAGCAATATGGGGACCCTCATCACCGGTATTCACTGATCATGTTGAGCACATCAGACCATGGGTCGACATGAACGACAAAAGCGATACAGCAACTCTCGGACAGGATTTTGCCACTTCCATGGGTCCGGGAGGTGTGATAGGAACAAAATTTACCTGGCCTGAAGGTCCTGAAAATGTCAGGTTGACAGGTGAAAAAGAAATTCACTGGAAGAAATGGTTTGATCTGTATAACAGAAAAATGTTAAGCAAAGGAACCTACATTAATTTGTATGATGTGATATATGACAAGCCGGAGACTCATCTTATAAGTAAGGGAGACACACTATACTTTGCCTTTTATGCAGATGAGTGGAAAGGAGATATTGAGCTCAGGGGGTTAAAGGACAGAAAATACAATGTCTTTGATTATGAGAACCGTCTGGATATGGGTATTGTCAAGGGGCCGAAAGTAAACTTTGCCGCTTCGTTTAAAGGACATCTTCTTATAGAATGTATACCTTCAGAATAAAGGGAAGGAAAATAGATCTCTGTTACTGGCCATCCAAAATTCCTGAAGAGTAAACAACTTTCCCACCAGTAAGTGTAAGTAAAGATACGATGTTCCTGATCTGCCCGGCAGGGCACGTAAGTATATCGTCAGAAATCACTGCCAGGTCCGCAAATTTACCCGGCTCTAACGATCCTTTTTGATCTTCTTCGAAGGATGCAAAAGCATTGTTAATGGTATACATTTTCAGGGCTTCCTCTCTGGTGACAGCCTCCTCCGGAAAAATTACGGAACCTTTTTCAGTTGACCGGGTTATCATTGTCCACATTCCGAGAAACGGATTATAAGGATTGACAGAGGTATTGGCATCCCATTTGACCATATGGTCAGATCCTCCGTTTACTATTATTCCCGCATCAACCATTGAACGGTAAGCATGGAAACTTCTGATCCGGTCTGCCCCAAGAATAGTATTCATGGCATCTGCATCCTTATAAAACCATGCGGCCTGCATATCCGCGAAGATTTCCATCTGGCTCATTCTGCCTCTGGCGCTTACATCAAAGAAGTTGCCGTGAATTATTGAAAATCGTTTTCCCTTCAAAGGAATTGTTTTATTAACCTCTTCATAAGCATCGAGAAGCATATTAACTGCTCCGCCACCGGTACAATGTGCCGTAAATTTCCAGTTATTCTCCGCGGCAACTCTGACGGCTGACAATACTTCATCATATGAGTATTTTAATACACCACGGTAATCAGGTTCTTCTATCCCGAAAATTTCTGCGGCCTTCTCTCCCCACGGTTCCTCGAGATAAGCTGTGCCGGTAAGAATTCCCCCGTCAAGAAATATTTTCAGAGCTCCTATCTTAACCCATTCATCACCCGAACCTGTTGCATATTTACATAGCTGAACAGAATCCAGAAGGGTATTCAGCGATTCGTCCCGGCCGGGGTTCAGCAGAATATTCTGGAAAACGCGTACTGTAAGCCTGTCTTTTTCATGCAGGGTACGATACATTTCATAGTTCCTGAAGTCCCCTTCCCCTGAACAGACTCCGGTAATCCCATAGCTGTTATACCGCTTCAGCATTGCTTCAAGGGCATCCAGCATTTGCTCGTCAGAAACATTTTTCTCCGGTGGAAGTCTGAGAAGGCTGAATGCAGAGGCTCTTATAAATCCTGTCAGACATCCTGTAAGCTTGTCATGAATGATACCCGGATGAACAGTTTTTCCACTGATACCCGAAACTTTCATAGCCGCCGAATTTATCATACCCCCGAATGAACCGTTGAGGAACACCGGATTTTGCGGAGCTGCTTCATCCAGTTCTTCAAGTGTAGGCGGACGCAGTTCTTCCAGTCGTGTATAGAACAGTTTTGGATGAATGATCCATTCACCATCCTTTTTCCCATCAGCCTGGCTTCGGATCCAGGTTAACAACTCTCCGACAGTATGCAGGTCAGGTATTTTGCTATGCAGTTCACTAAGCGCAGCAGATTCAGGATGTAAATGCGCATCTATCAATCCTGGAATGACA
>CAZTDW010000232.1:0-6168 GCA_964611835.1 uncultured Rikenellaceae bacterium
TAAAATAGTTTCCTACTCCCTGAAATCCCTTGCTGAAACCGCCCTGGATATAATTTGTCACAAAACCTCCGCCGCTCATTGCATCCATCGTTAATACTTCCCCAGGAGCAATTGATAACATTGTAGGCAATGAAACTAAAGCTCTTATCCATGGTTTTGCCCCCTGCTCACCAATCCAGTTGAAAAACCTGCCCAGTATTGTTCGCTCTCCGCTCGGATCCGCAAACTTCAGTGGATTATTCAGGCAATATGCATACCAGTAAAACCAATTTTTACCTCTTAGATTCAGTTTTTTAATGACCAGGTACCGGTTTTTTTTCAAAGAACATTCTCCCTACAATCATCCTTATATTAAAGTAAGTAAAAGAGTATACGTTCACACATCGTTTCTGATAAAACGAGAAAAACATACACATGTTATGCATCAACAGCCTACCTGAAATCAACCGAATCAATCTCAAGGTAACAATTGGCATGCTCATCATCAATTACCTGGAAATCCCAAAGATCCTTGTCAACATAATTAACTTTTGTAGTATCCTGATTGTGAAGAGCAATAATCGAAATAAAAACGGATTCAATTTTTCTATTGCTTAATGGATCTAATCCTTCAGATTCATAAACTTTCATTTCTTTATTTGATTCAATAGTTTTATAAGTTTTTACATTCTCATAATTTACTATCATAATTTGAATCGGATAATTACAATTGTTTTTAGCGAAAAAGTTGTAATAGACAATATTATCACAAGATGTAATAATTATTGTTAAAAGAATAAAAATCACCTTTTTCATTTCTTCTTTCTTTAGTCATTCCAATCCCACATATAAGGCCAAATAAATGGAAATGTAAAATATTCCCACCATTTTGTACGATTTGTTTCCATAGGATCGCCCCAAGGATCTATCCCAAACTTCTTATTCGTACGATAATTTGCGTCCCATTCCGGAATATCGGAAAGCATCGGACCACTTGGTATACCATACTTAAGCAGATATCCAGGTCCTGTGATTCTGCTCTGATAAGTATGCCCAAATTCATGCGCTAAAAGATTTATATTTCCGGTCTTATCATTCGGCCCGTAAGCGATATTCTGTCCTGAAACATAGCTGCCCAGAGAAATCCCTCTATACTTCTTATCAAAAAAGTAATGTTCTTTTAGCCGAACCACTGTCCTGTCTTCATAGTATTTTACTCCTTCAACATGTCCACCGATATTTTGCAGGTGAGCCAGACCATTACCCAATATTGTCTGCAGTCCCTCTCCTCCGGTGAGATTGTTCCATACCTGCAGCGGCCACTCAATTCCTTTGGCGCTTTTGTCGTACCTGAACATACCTGTAAAAGAATTCAGTATTCCAAAATCAGTTCTTATAGCATTATCAAACTGCTTTCCTGCTTTTCCGGGATCTGCCCAGCTCTTAAACCAGACAGAGGTATAATCGATCCCGTTTGCAAGCGACTGAGCTCCCAGGCCCGTTGCTGCAATTGATGCCTCGGTTATTGATATCTGTCCGCCCGTTAAAATCTCCGCCAGCATCAGCGACCACCATTTCCACTTCTCCCCTGATGGGTCAGTAAACTTCAGCGGGTTATTGAGGCAATAACCATACCTGTTAAGACTTTGAGTAAAATCCGGAGCCTGTACATGATTATCAGGACTAAGGAACTGATCGACGAGAGGATCATAAACCCTCCCATTCATATTAATAAGGTTAAACCAAGGTAAATGTTCGTGTCCAGTGAATCCTCTTCCTGCTACAAATAATGATGGTTCCGAACCAGGAACAAAATCAGTCCATGTTGATATATTTCTCATCCTCCCCCATGAGTCGTAGCTGTATTCATACAGCAGAGTGTTATTCGATGCATTAACTACATGAGTTATACTGCCGAGATGATCCCTAAGCAGATTGTAATATGTTGTGGTTCCGCTCTGGGTTATTGCAACAACCGGAGCAGAATAGGCATCGCCTCCGATAAAGGTGTAATCCTTAGTAACACCTGCTGCGGTCTCCCTTATGAAGCTGCCGCCCGGGTACCACCTCGTCAATATCGTATTTCCGCTTTGCTTAACCTCCATCTTCGCCCTCTCATTGTCAATGTTATACGTAAAATATGCAGCAAAGTTACCTTCAGTAAGGTCATTCCGTAACGCATTTAACCGAATCATATCCTTCTACTTCCACAAGGTAATCTTCCCACACCTCAAGAGTCTCGTTGCTTGTTCCTCCGCCATAGGCACAGTTTTTCTGTTCATATTCTACACCATTCTTCCAACATTGACAGGTTTTGCATTTTTTACAGGATGTAAGGGAAATAATCCCAATAATTGCGATCAGGAGAAAATACTTCATTTTTATTTGAGTTAGACAGTTGATTATACTTTATAGTAAACTTCTTAAGTACCAAATCATTAAAAATGCTTTATAATAAATTCACTTTCATTCTGAAATACTTCAGGGATAGGTTACTATCCAATTCAACTTTACAATATCCTCGAAACTTAAATCATACCTCTTAAGTATCATATAGTTTTTCCTGACTGTTTCCCATGGTTTGTTGTCAATAACATAAGCATCAAATATAAAAATCATCAACTTCTCATTAATATCTTCCTCAAACGCCATCTCCCAGGTACCTCCTCTTCTCAGAGTATAAGTTTCACCGGGACCTATTCTATCGTAAGTACTTACAAAAGGAGAATGCTGTCCTAAAGCAGTATCAGGAAATGACTGGTAAAACATTGCGTAAAGAGTTTTATTGGAATCATTAAAAACCTTTAATCTGAAGTCGTAATATTTGTTCTCGCATGAATGCCCGGATAGAATAATTACAAAAAGTGACAAAATCAAACAGTATTTCTTAAATGTTCTCATATTGATTTCTACCATTGAATATTAAAGAAAAAATCACCGAATGGATAGTATAAAGGCATATAATCATACCAGTGCTGACGATTGATCCCTGAGGCTCTAACACCCTTTGGATTATGCCAATCTAACACCTCATTAAACCCGGGTTCATAGGTTTTAAAATAATCTAATGCCCGTGCATTAGCATCCTGCTCAAACCATGATTTTGCATGTACACTGGGAGTATTGTAATTTGCACTTATTGCACTTGGTAATGCAACTTTGAATAGGTAGGTAGGACCAATATTTTGACTCTGTAAATAATGGCCATATTCATGTTGAAATGTCTCATCATTATATACAGCCTCAGTTTCCCTGTCCCCAATAATGTAACTACCCAAAGTAAAAGCGCCCCAGTGGCTTGAAAAAGTCTGTACAAAAGTCGCTCCACCATAATAGTCTACTTTATTTACTCCACCAAATAAGTTATGTACCTGTGAGAATGTATATCCATACTGAGTCTGTTGTGCTTCCCATGAAAACCGGGAAACCAATTGATTGAAACGATCAGTAAAATTCAGGTTAGGATCGGTTTTAAAAATTCCTTTCCATATGTCCCAAGTATTCTTTGCCCGATCCTGACTTGAAAAGGAGTTTATAAAACTAAGTCCAATGGCATTAGCATTGCTTGTGGAAATCATTGCTGCTGTCATTGAAGATGTTGTCATGGAAAGTGCTCCTCCAGAAAGAAATTCTGCCAGAAAGATCCATCCCCACTTCCATTTCTCACCATCTGGATCAGTAAACCTGAGTGGGTTATTCAGGCAATACACATACCTGTTCAGACTTTGTGTAAAATACGGAGCCTGAACATGATTATCAGGACTAAGGAACTGACCAACCAGTGGGTCATAAACCCTTCCGTTCATGTTTATGAGGTTGAACCAAGGCAAATGCTCATGCCCTGTAAATCCCCTGCCTGCAATGAATAGCGACGGTTCAGAACCCGGAGTATAATTTGTCCATGTCGAAACGTTCCTCATCCTTCCCCATGAATCGTAACTGTATTCGTAAAGCAATGTATTATTTGATGCATTAACAACATGTGTTATACTTCCAAGATGATCACGAAGCAGGTTGTAATATGTTGTCGTTCCGCTCTGTGTTATTGCCACAACAGGCGCCGAATAAGCACCACCTCCTATAAATGTGTATTCTTTGGTTACTCCTCCTGCACTCTCTTTGATATAGTTCCCATTTGGATACCACCTGGTAAGTATAGTATTTCCGCTCTGCTTTACCTCCATCTTCGCCCTCTCATTGTCACTGTTATACGTGAAATATGCAGAAAAGTTGCCTTCAGAGATTGTATTTACACTTTCAAAGGAGGTATAGGTTAACGAATCAACTGTTGTGGGCATCAGTCCGGCCGAGGGGTTAACCGTGCCTAAGGCATAGGGTTTGCCGGAAACATTATAATTCAGCGTGCCGGCGTCGCTCTTTGTAGTTATTCCTCCTTTGTTACTGTCGTAAGCCATATCAAGTAAGGTTGTGCTTCCCCGGTAAACCCTGTCGAGACGGTCGAGATTATCATACTCGAAATTCTCATGAATATTTGCCTGTATAACATTCTTTCGCCAGCTAAGATTGCCTGTTACCATATCAAAGCTATAGTAATAGTTCTGAAGCGAGCCGGTTGTTGTGAAATTCAAAAAACCATAGCTCCCATAATCAGAAGTTGTGTTTAGACTGCTTCCGTAAATACCTGAGGTTACCTGCTGCCTGGAATTCATTGATGATGTTGTCCATCTCGTTGAACCTCCCGTTGAAACGGAGCTCAGGTACCCGTTTGAATTATAATTCTTCGTTTCTACAATATTCGATGGGTGAGTTATGGTACCGGGCCTGCCGTAGGTGTCATAAGTCAGTGTTGTTATCAGAGGTGTTGTCCCGGGTATTGTATCGGTAATGGTTGTAACCCTTCCCTTTGTATCATAGGCAAACGAACGGCTCACATTCCCGGGGGAACTGATATTAGTTAACTGCTTATTTGTGTTATACCTGTATTTTGTTGTTCCTTCCGGCGTTAACTTCCGGTAAACAGTGCCATTTGGGTTATAGTTAATCGTTGTAGTCTGCGACCTGGCATTCTGCTGGGTAAAAAGTTGTCCGAAACCATCGTAAGTATAGGTTATTATCCCTGCGCTAGGATCAATGAGCTGGGTCTGATTGCCTGCCACGTCATATTGCATCTGTGTAACTATGCTGCCCGGGGCGGTAATGGTTTTAACTTTGCCGTCGGGATAATAGGTATAGCTTATTGTTCCTCCTGCATCTGAGGCTGAAGATACCGTGCCATCGGAAGAATATGTTTTGGAGAATGACTTTCCGCCTGTTGTTTCAGTAACCGTATTGCTGCTGTAAACCCAGGAGCTGTTCCTTCCCGATGGTCTGGTCAGGCTGGTTTTCCTACCGTAGTTATCATACTGATACCTGTTCCACAATTGTCCGGTATAATATGGTTCCGAAATACTGTCGACCTGCCCTTTAATATTATACCTGGTATCGGTATAGATCCACGAGCCGTCAAAACCTTTTACATCAGATCGGATCTCCCTTCCGAGCTTATCGAGCCAGCTTTTGGTCTGTGAGCCGTCATTCACTGTTTTTAGGACCGAAAACCTTGCAGGTTTTGGAGTCACCGTCGGGCTTTCCCATGCATAGGTTATAGTTGTCTGATTGCCATCAGTTGATGATGCGGTTGCTTCCCTTCCCATATCATCATAGGTATAAGTAAGTGTGTTGCCAAGGTAATCTGCCCGGGTAGATAGCCTGCCATAGCTGTTGTAGGTGTTGGTCGTTGTGTGGGAAAGCGGATCGGTTACTGTTTTTATCCTTACACCATTGGTTTCATAGGTATAGATATTTGTCCGGTAAACTCCGCCTGCCGTGACCGAATCTCTTTTCAGAGTTCCGTTTGCATTGTATTTATACCCTTTCACAAACTGATTACCCGTACCCGGATACCATGTCTCGCTGTTAAGGTTATTGGTTGTAGTGCTGAAGCTCCTGGTAACAGCTCGGGTTATAGTATTACCTCCCCCTGTGTACTGAATTGTAGCGCTCGTCGGTCTGCCGAGGAGCCACTGGCTTGAAGATACAGTGTTATCATAAACAATTGTCGATGTTTCTGTCGGACCGCTGCTATAGCTTTTCACGATAGTGGAAGGATTTCCATAATTATCATACCCCGATGTGTTTATGGTAACGTAATGACCCGTAAGCTTGTTTGTTTCCTTCGACGAAGAAACA
>CAZTDW010000233.1:0-6167 GCA_964611835.1 uncultured Rikenellaceae bacterium
TAGAGGAGAAGTCACTATATATCAAGGTTATGCGAACAAATTATTACCACTAACGATTTATATATCCACCTTTATTCCACATAACCTTCCGCCGTTGGAATTATTGTTCACCTATATGGTTTTTACACTCAAGGTAATCATTCTCTACAGATCATCAAACGGACTCCTTATCTTCTGAATACTCTTTGTGGTCACATGAGTGTAAATCTCAGTCGTCTTGCTGCTCTTGTGACCAAGCAACTCCTGAATATACCTCAAGTCAGTTCCCGATTCCAACAGATGCGTGGCATAACTGTGCCTCAGCCAGTGAAGAGTAACAGGTTTTCCAATCCCTGCCTTCCTACAAGCACTCTTTAACACCTTCTCAAGACTGGTCGCACTGTATGGTTCTCCCCGCACCTGCCCTTCAAAGATGAACCTCTCTGGCTTGTATCGTTGCATATAAACAGACACCATTTCAATCGTCCGGTCTGATAAAGGTACAATCCTGTCCCTGAACCCCTTCGATTGCCGTATCCTCAAAAGATTCCGGCTACGCTCAACATCGGAAGGCACAAGCTGAAGCAGCTCACTCCTGCGAAGCCCGCAGGCATATATCAGAGACAGCATAACCCGATGCTTCTCATTTGTCAGGGCATTTATTATCAGTTTTACTTCATCCTTGCTCAGCACATTTGGAAGCCTGTGGATCGGTCTCGGTCTGGTAAGTGATCCCGGATCTATTACCTTCCTGTACACCGAGCTGTAAAACTTCTTAACCGAACTGATCATCTGATTCTGGAAGGAGTGGCTCAGCCTTCGTGGCAGTATTACCTCCTCAATCATCCGCGTTAGATCATCCGAGGTACAATCCTCAGCTTCTTTTGGACTCACAAACCTGAGGAATTTCACCATCATCGAAGTATATGTCTGAATGGTAGACTCCGGGAAGCGGTTTGCCTCCATCCACTTGCTGTACTTTTCCACATCAGCCTTGCCTTTATCACTCAATGAAGCAAGAGAATCTGTCTGGCTTACTCTGGCTATTTTGTCTCTTTCACTTCGATCCGAATCCCTCTTCGGTTCATTCTTGTCTCGGGGATTAACCCTGATTGCTGAGTAGTCAACATAAGCTTTACCCTTAAAAGCAGATAAAAGCAGGCCGATAATATCAGATTTGTCTGGAATGTGCCAGCAACCCATTTGCTTGCTCCAGAGGGCATCAGAGAGTCCCCTGGTTATTTTTATAAGCTCCGGATCAAACGGGAACCTGATTGAAATCCGTGTTACCCCATCATGGATAACACGTTCTGTAACTACGGTTTTCATTTTTGCAGCGAGATGAGTTCATATTTAAATTAGCACCTTATCCGAATTCTTATTTAACCAGAGAATTGCCTTCTAAAACCCCTGAACAATTATTCCCATTCTCCCATCCATCACGAGGATTTTACCTGATTACTTTTGTCTTTTGTCTTTGCCCTTTTGCCTTTTGTCTTTTGTCTTTCGCCTTCCGCCTTCCCATAGCACAGCCCCATCAGTCACAATAGCCATACCTGGTCCTCCGTATTGCCCATGCCAACTGTATTTCTATTGCCTGACTTTCTTCGGATCACTAAATTAATCAATATGGTCGAAAACAGAGGACAGGTTTTTGAAAATTATTCATAGATAATCTATGCTCGTCGCTCTTAGCTTTTTCTACCATCACCCTATCGCTTTGTCGCCCCCTCGCCCCCTCACCCCCTAGCTTAACCTCTGAAACCCTGGAACACTGAAACCCTGGATCATAATTGTTTCCCGCAGATCCCGCAGATATTGATATTTAGAAGTGATTACGGATCACTCACTACTCACTACTCACTACTCACTACTCATATCTAACTCCGGTCTTCGGTCATCCTCCTTCGCCAAGGCTACGGAGGACAGGTCGGTCATCGGTTTCTTTAACCACGGAGTCACTCGGAGTAAAACAGAGTTTCACAGAGTATAAAACATTTGACTCGATGCAACCTCGGTTATTTCCATACCTTCCGTGAGACAAATCCGAGCTTCTCCTCAAAAAAGCCGGACCGGAATGTTTAAGTTTCTTAATAAATTCTATTATAATCAACTTAATCTTTTATTTCCAGGAATAAATTCCTTTATTTGCAGCAAACTTTTCACCTGATGCTGCCTTTCGGCTCATTTCTCGCAGGAGTGCCGCTTATTATCATGGCAACACTATATATGCTCTATATAGGCGCCTGCGCTGTGAACAAATCGAAAGAAGCAGAATCCGCCCGGCTGATACATAAAGAAGATGCCAGGATAACAGAATGCCCTGCATTGACAGATCCCGGTACATTTTATTTTTATGAACTATCTGACCTTGATGACCTGAACGGCTGCAAGGTTGATAATCCCATTATACCTTTCACAACCTCCTTCATCCTCCCGCTAACCATTCCCGACGACATAATATGCAGAGGCTCCTGCACGTTGCTGACAATCCCCAGGGCTCCTCCAATCCCTGGTCTGAATGATTGTACGTTCAGACAATCATAAATCCAGGGCTTACCTTTTTGTTTTCCTCAGGGAGAGATAGTGCCTTACAGCATCCTGTCTCATTGACCTTACGCGCAAAACGGAGAATCATTGATATGCATGGCATGCCGGCACCCTACCCTGAAAACCAATTCAACAGAACCGATAAACAAGAACATTAAAAAAGATTTCCAATGACCAGGAAAATAACCTACATCCTGATTCTTATATTAATCAGTATTTCAAGGATCCCGGCACAGGACAAGGGGACAAATATTGACAGTGCCCTTCTTATGCAGGTTGAACTCCGCGAAATAGTCATCAAGGCGTCAAAAGATAATGTGACCTATAAAAAGATCCCTGCCTCGGTATCAGTTATCTCCTCCGGAAGCATAACCGAAAACCAGATACGGAACCTTAGTGAAATATCTTCCGCCGCCCCGAACTTTTTCATGCCCGACTATGGCTCAAAACTTACCAGCCCTGTCTATATAAGGGGAATAGGAAGCAGGATCAACTCTCCTTCGGTTGGCCTTTATGTTGATTATGTTCCCTATTTCGAAAAGGCAGCATTCAATTTTGATTTCTTTGATATACAGAGGATCGAGATACTGCGGGGCCCCCAGGGCACTCTGTTCGGCCGAAACACCATGGGAGGGATCATAAACATCGTTACCACCTCTCCAATGGACTATAAAGGGTCACAAATAAACATCTCAGCCGGCAACTATGGTACGTACTCGATTAACGGCGGACACTACGGAAGAATAAATGACCGGATAGGATATTCACTTGCCTTGAACCACTTGCATAATGACGGATTCTATTCAAATGCATTCTCAGGCGAAAAGGTGGATAAACTTAATTCATACGGTTTCCGCAACAGGATGATCTTTGAACTGTCACCCAGTCTGACAATTGAAAATATAGCCGGTCTTGAAATAAGCAGCCAGGGAGGATATCCCTACGCGATATATAACGATTCCCTCAAAGCGGCCGAAGAAATAAACTATAACCAGTACAGCTCATACGACAGGAAACTTTTTTCAGATGCCCTGATACTAAGATACTCAGGCAGGAATTATGAGATTGCAGCCACATCTTCCTATCAATATCTTGATGATTTACAGAATATTGATCAGGATTTCACGGCCGATTCCCTTTATTTCATTTCCCAGTATCAGAAACAGCACATGCTTTCACAGGAAGTGATCCTGAGGTCAACGGGCAACAGGAACTATAACTGGCTGTTCGGCGTCTACGGCTTCAGCCAGGCTTTCAATAATGCGGTAGATGTTGATGCCTATGCCCAGAAGATGGAGTATCTGAAAAAATATGACCACGATATTCTGGGGGCAGCTTTTTTTCACCAGTCATCCCTTGAAAATTTCATTGTTAAAAACTTAACAATTACTGCAGGCTTAAGGATTGACCTCGAAAAGGATAAACTGAAGTACTATTACGACAGAACTCTCAGGGGAAATTATGCAGTATTGGAGGATACCCTCTATCCTTCACTTAATTCGGTAGAACTTATGCCGAGGTTCGCCCTGAATTACAATTTCAATAACATTGATTTCTATGTTGTGGCGGCACGAGGATACAAGACGGGGGGCTTCAACTCGACCTTTGAGAGGCCCGAGGATCTGACTTTCAATCCCGAATTCAGCTGGAACTATGAGGCCGGAGTGAAATCCTCCTTGTTCAACCGTAAGCTTTATGCCGACGTGGCACTGTTCTATATCGACTGGAAAAACCAGCAGATCTACCAGACCGTGCCCAGCGGACGTGGATCAATGCTGAAAAATGCCGGACATTCATCGAGCATGGGAGGAGAAGTTACCCTTAAGACCGCACCTATACGCGGATATGAATTTATGCTTGCCTACGGACTTACAAATGCTAAATTCATTTCCCATGTGGTCAATGAATCAACCTACTACAACAACAATTATCTGCCCTACGTTCCGCGGAATACACTGGCCCTTCAGGCATCCAAATCCATTACCCTTACGAACTCACGGCTGATCGATATTGTGAGGTTTAACATCCTTTACAGGGGACTTGGACAGATTTACTGGAACGAAAAGAATTCCCACCGGCAGGACTACTATGGCCTTGTCGACGCAAGGATTTCATTCGGCCGCAAATCGGTGCAGTTTGACATCTGGACCAAGAACCTTATGAATAACGAGTATGCCTCCTTCTGGTTTGAGGCTCTCGGCAACAAGTATGTCCAGACTGGTAAGCCTGCCCAGGTCGGCGTTAATCTCTCAGTAAAATTTTAACGCGTGCAAAACAACTGGCAAAAATTCCCGGTACTGTTCAGCCTCTATATCGCCCAGTCGATACCGATGAGCTTTTTTTCAACCGTGGTTCCTGTCATTATGAGACAGGAAAATTACTCACTGCAATCAATAGGGTTGCTCCAGCTTGTTAAATTACCCTGGATATTCAAATTCCTCTGGGCCCCGCTGGTCGACAGCAACGCCTCAACATCCAAGCAGCTGAGGCGCTGGATATTTTTCTCCGAGCTTTTCTATGCTGTCGTGATATTGAGCATTGGTATCCTCGACCTTCAGACTGATTTCGTTCTTATCGTCATGCTGATGATTATCGCTTTCATTGCATCAGCCACCCAGGATATTGCCGTTGACATCTTTGCAATTCTGCAGCTTTCCCCGGGCGAACGAAGCATTGGCAACAGCGTTCAGTCGGGAGGAAGTTTTGTCGGAACCCTGTTCGGAACAGGCGTCCTGCTGATCGCATACCACTACTTTGGCTGGACCGTACTGCTTTTCCTGCTTTCATTGTTCACCTTATTTGCACTGATCCCCCTGCTTTTATACAAAAGAGGTTCATCAGGGGAATCAGAGCCCCGTCAGAGAATATCCATTGTTGAGATCTACCGTTTTTTTGCTGAAAAGGGGAAGCATAAACGCGTCCTGGTCCTTGTTTTCTACTATTCCGGAATTATCGGAATACTAACCCTTCTGAAACCCTGGCTGGTCGACCTCGGATATAACGTTAAGCAGATAGGGTTCATGTCGGGCATTTTTGGAACATCAGTAGCCGCATTATCGGCTTTTGCCGGCGGAATAATTATTAAAAAAACGGGAAGAACCCTTTCCATGTACCTGTTCCTTATGATGAGCCTGATGGCTTCAATTTGGTTCTGGTTCATGGCGCGGACAATCCCTTCCCCGGCTGCCATTTATACCGGAATAGGGCTCCTGTGGGGAGCTTATGGACTGTCAACAGTGGCAGTATATACAACCTCCATGGATATCGTCCGCAAAGGACGCGAAGGGACCGATTTCACTATCCAGATCGTAATTACCCATCTGAGCAGCCTGATCATTGCCGTATTAAGCGGTAAAATGGGCGATCTGATCGGCTACCGCGGTGTGTTCTCAATTGAAATAGCACTGTGCCTGGTGGCTTTTATTACTTTGTTCTATTCATTCAGCCGGAGGGAAAAATATGGAGATCAGGAAAGTTTTGCTTGAAAAATACAATATCCCGGTACCGAGATATACAAGCTATCCTCCGGCCAACCATTTTACTGAAGATTTTACCGGCGATGATTACACGCATCTCCTGGATGTATCAAACAGCGGAAGTCCTCATAATATTGCAGTTTATATCCATATCCCTTTCTG
>CAZTDW010000234.1:0-6153 GCA_964611835.1 uncultured Rikenellaceae bacterium
ACAGGTGCTCTCACCCTGTGGATGGGATTGCTTAAGGTAGGGGAGAAAGGAGGAGTGGTCAACCTTCTTGGCAGGGCCATAGGCCCGCTGTTTGAAAGGCTTTTCCCCGGCCTGCCCAAAGGCCATCCCGCCTACGGTTCCATAATGCTCAATATAGCTGCCAATATGCTGAACCTTGATAATGCCGCCACCCCGGTGGGACTTAAAGCCATGAAAGAAATGCAGGAGGCCAATCCCGACAAGGAGACTGCATCCAATGCCCAGATAATGTTCCTTGTACTCAATGCATCAGGACTGACAATTATTCCTGTAAGTGTCATCGTTTACAGGATCCAGATGGGAGCAGCAAATCCGGCCGACATTTTCATCCCTATCCTGATCTCAACATTCTGCGCACTGATGACAGGATTGCTTAGCGTAGC
This sequence comes from uncultured Rikenellaceae bacterium, assembly GCA_964611835.1. Taxonomy (GTDB): domain Bacteria; phylum Bacteroidota; class Bacteroidia; order Bacteroidales; family VadinHA17; genus LD21. The sequence continues at coordinate 423 of CAZTDW010000234.1, forward strand.
CATTATCCAGAAAATAAACCTTCTTGACAGGGTAGTAATAGCCTATCTGGGAGGGCTTACTGCAATTGTTGCAGGAATAATCATTTATTTCACAAGATTGCCGAAGGATCAGATCTCTGATATTTCAACCTTTGCCGCTAACTTCATTCTTATTTCTGTCATCGTTCTTTTCATTCTCCTGGCCTTTATCAAAAAGGTCAACGTTTATGATGCGTTTATCGAGGGTGCAAAAGAAGGATTCAACATTGCGATCAGGATAATACCTTTCCTGGTTGCCATCCTCGTTGCCATTGGCATTTTCAGGGCATCGGGAGCAATGGATTTCATCATATCGGGAATTGCACAGTTCTTTGACTGGATCGGCGTTGACACCGAGTTTACGGGAGCCCTGCCGGTTGCCTTTATGAAACCCCTCAGCGGAAGTGGGGCCAGGGGACTTATGGTCGATGCCATGGCTACTTACGGCCCCGATTCATTCATAGGCAGACTGGCCTGTACAATGCAGGGAACAACTGATACTACATTCTACATTATTGCCGTCTATTTCGGATCGGTGGGCATTAAGAATACAAGATATGCGATAGGCTGTGGTCTTCTTGCCGATCTTGCTGGCTTCACGGCAGCAATCCTTGTAGCATACCTGTTTTTCGGATAATGAGTTATCACAGTTTAATGACATATACCAAAGGTTATAAATATTACTTTACCTTATGAGCATGCTCTTAATATCGATACTGGTGATAATTAGCATAATAGCTATTATCTTTCTGACTTCTTCGCTGAAATTGCATGCATTCATTGCCCTCTTTGTGGTTTCGGTGGTTCTGGCGCTGGCGGTTTTGCCTGCCGATACAATAATCAAGACGATAAAAGAGGGATTCGGATCAACAATGGGATCGATAGGATTCCTCATTATTTTCGGAGCAATAATCGGAATCACCCTCGACAAGACCGGAGGAACACTGAGCATTGCAAAATACATTCTTTCCAGGACCGGCGAGAAAAGGAGCGCAGCGGCAATAGGGATCACCGGATTTATTACCGGATTGCCTATATTTTGCGACTCGGGATTTATTATTCTCAGCGGCCTGGCTAAATCCTTCAGCATCAGATCGGGGACTGCCATTACCTTCATGGTAACCGTTCTGGCAACATCGCTTTATTCGGTGCATTGCCTGATACCTCCTCATCCGGGCGCCCTGGCGGCTGCAGGAATGCTCGAAGCCAACATAGGTTATCTGGTGATGATGGGAATTGTATTTGCGATTCCCGGGGCACTGGCTGCGTATTTCTGGAGCAGGTTCATGACAAAAGGAATCAAGCCGGAAAAGGTTGAAATAGCAGATAGTCATGAAAATCAATCGATGACTGATCTTCCTCCGGTATTCCTGTCATTTCTGCCTATTGTTGTCCCGCTTCTTCTTATCACCATTAAATCGCTGACCGCTATCGGCGACAGGGCGGGAGAGAGCCTTGTGTCACGCATCTTTGCGTTTCCCGGTGAGCCTGTGATTGCATTGTTCACAGGTGTGCTTCTGTCGCTGCTTCTTGTGAAAAAAAGAGATATTCAGTCTTTGAATGCTCTTTTCTCAGAAGCTGTTGTGAAGGCTGGTCCCATACTGATTATAACTGCTGCGGGTGGAATGTTCGGACTTGTGATAAGGTCTACAGGGGTAGGAGAGGCAATGGGCGAAATTCTCTCCGGCAGCAAAGCCGGGATACTTATACCGTTTCTGATTGCTGCGGTCATGAAAACTGCACAGGGATCATCTACTGTGGCTATAATTACCGCAGCTTCATTTGTGGCCCCCATGCTGCCAATGCTGGGACTCGATAACGAATGGGGAAGGCTTTTTGCCATGCTGGCGATGGGATCAGGATCAATGGTCGTTTCACACGCAAATGATTCCTATTTCTGGGTCGTGACCAATTTCGGGGAATTAAGTGTAAATGATACACTTAAAGTATATACCTCGTCAACCCTGATCATGGGAAGCGTGGTTTTTCTGTGCGTGTGGCTGGTTTCTGCCTTTGTACTTTAAACTATGGAATATAACAGGGAGACAGTCAGGAAGATCTTTATGGAAGGCGTCAGGAGCGTCCTTCCCGAAAAGCTTATAACCGGGAATATGCGTCTGCGGGATTCATTCCTTACGGTCGGGTATCATCAGATTGATCTCGGAAGCATAAGGAACATTTACGTGATTGGGGCGGGAAAGGCCGGCGGTGCCATGGGTCATTATGTCGAAGCAGTTCTGGGAGATCGTATTACCTCCGGGCAAATTGTAGTCAAATACGGTCATGCATGCAAACTTAAGAAGATAAAAGTTACCGAAGCGGGCCATCCGATACCCGATTCAAACAGTTTCAGGGCGGCAGATGAGATTATTGGCATTGCACGGAAGGCAGAAGTGAGTGATCTTGTCATCTGCCTCATATCAGGAGGTGGCTCGGCACTGCTGACAGACCTTCCGGAAGGACTGCTTCCGGAGGAGCTGTACATAGTAAACAATCTTCTTACAAAATGCGGGGCTTCCATAAATGAGATAAACAGTGTAAGGAAGCATCTTTCAGGTATAAAGGGAGGACAGCTTGCCAGGATAGTCCATCCTGCCAGACTGTTAACACTGATAATTTCCGATGTTATCGGCAATCCCCTTGATGTAATCGCATCAGGGCCCACAGTACCCGATACTTCCACTTTTGAGGACGCTGTCAGCGTTATTGAAAAATACAGGCTTGCAACAGATATAACTGTTGGAGTGATGAAATTCCTTAACGATGGCAGGCTCGGATACCGGCCCGAGACTCCAAAACCAGGAGATCCGGTGTTTTCGGGCCAGTTGAATTTCCTGTGCGGCACCAACAGGATTGCACTTGAAGCTGCAAAAAAATATGCTGAACAGGCCCTGCTTAATGCCTTCATTGTTGACGATTCGATGCAAGGGGATGTCGAATCTGCTGCTGAGCTGATATTCAATAAGGCAGTAGAATGCAGCGAAAATAAGGAAATAGCGAAACCTGCCTGCCTTATCTTCGGAGGTGAAACCACGGTCAGGGTAGCAGAGGGAGGCATGGGAGGCAGAAACCAGCACCTGGCCCTGTCGGTTGCGGTGCGACTGCGAAACAGGCCGGGCATAACGGTGCTTTCAGCCGGAACAGACGGTACCGACGGACCTACTGAAGCAGCCGGCGCTGTCGTAGATTCTGATACGCTCCGACAGGCTGAAAAACTAATGATTGACCCGGATAAGTATCTTGCCGCCTGTGATTCCTATAATTTTTTCAAAAAGACAGGAGGGCATATAATAACGGGCCCAACTTTTACCAATGTTATGGATTTGACTATCGTCCTGGTAGAATGACAGGGATCCGGATTTTTCCATATCTGCTGAAATGAAAAACCTGACATTAAAAAATTAAAAATATGAAAGCCCTTGTTTTGGAGGAATATAACAAACTTGTTTACAGGGATTTTCCTGATCCTGAGATATTGCCGGACGAAGTGCTGGTCAGAATAATGGCATGTGGCATATGCGGTTCGGATGTGCATGGCTTCGATGGCAGCACGGGCAGAAGGATCCCGCCGATAATTATGGGCCATGAGGCGTCGGGCGTAATTGTTGAGACAGGTCCGGAAGTTGTAAGATGGAAAATAGGCGACAGGGTCACCTTTGATTCAACGGTGTATCCTCTTGACGACTGGTACACAGTTAATGGATTTTACAACCTTAGCGATAACCGGGAGGTGCTTGGGGTTTCTCCGGGCAGTTACAGGCGACATGGAGCATTCGCCGAGTACCTTGCTGTACCCCAGCATATTCTCTACAGGATACCCGACAGTGTGACCTTTGAACAGGCAGCAATGGTTGAGGCTGCTGCGGTGGCATTCCATGCAATCAGAATTTCGGGCATGAAAGCCGGTGACAACTGTGCAGTGCTGGGTGCCGGAACGATCGGGATTTTTGCCATCAAGCTTCTCAGGATCTCCGGGGCCGGAAAAATCATTGCAATTGATGTTAATCCGGTTAAGCTTTCCAATGCTCTGGTGAATGGAGCTGATGCTGCCCTTGATCCGGGAGATAATCCAGAGGAGGCTATAAAGGAACTTACCGACTTACGTGGTGCAGACATTGCTTTCGAAGCAGCCGGCAAAGAAGAAACGGTTAATCTGGCTGTTGACTGTGTAAGAAAGGGAGGAACGGTAGCACTCATCGGCAATACTTCAAAGACAGTTGAATTCCCTCTTCAGAAAGCTGTCACGAAGGAGATAAAATTGCAGGGCAGCTGTGCCATAAGGGGTGAATATGATGTCATTTTAAAACTGCTGGCCGGCAGACAGCTTGTCGTCGATGATCAGATCTCAGCCGTTGCCCCTCTTAAGGATGGGGCAGCATGGTTCGAAAAGCTTTATAAAAGAGAGGAAAACCTGAACAAGGTGATCCTTGTTCCCTGAAAATAATTCCAGTGAAACCCGCATGATTGATCAAGCGCAGACACGAATGAATAATTTTTTTTCAGTCATGAGTGGTTCTGCCACAGATGCGGGAATCATTGAAAATAAATTATATACTGATGAATGAAAGAACTTTTAATATTTCGATAGCCGGATGCGGCAAGGTGGCGCATCTGCACGCCAGAGCAATACTTGATATTCCCGGCGCCCGTCTTTCGGGCGTGTGGAGCAGGAGCCCCGGGAGTGCCGAAAAGTTTGCAGCAACCTATAAAACACGGCCATACAAGAGTATTGCAGAAATGGTGGATGAGAACAGTACTGACCTAGTAATAGTTTGCACTCCTCATCCTTTTCACAGGCAGCCTGCCGTGGAGGCAGCAAAAGCCGGAGCTAACGTTCTGGTCGAAAAGCCCCTGGCATCCGACCTGGTAGATTGTGATGCAATTATTAATGAGTGCAGGAACAATAACGTGAAGCTTGGTGTTGTGAGCCAGAGAAGATGGTACCAGCCTGTATTAAGGGTTCGCGACGCGATAGACAAAGGCAAGATAGGAAGACCGGTACTCGGAACGGTCACCATGCTTGGATGGCGCGACAAAGCTTATTATGATTCAGATGCATGGCGCGGCACCTGGGATATGGAAGGAGGAGGAGTGCTTGTCAATCAGTCTCCACACCAGCTTGACCTTTTATTATGGTTTATGGGGGAAGTGGATGAGGTCTACGGATTATGGAGGAATCTTAACCATCCCTATATCGAAGTTGATGACACCGCAGCAGCCATTGTAAAGTTCAGGAGCGGGGCCGTGGGAAATATCCTTGTAAGCAATTCCCAGAAACCGGGCATTTACGGGAAAGTGCATGTCCACGGAGAAAACGGTGCCTCAGTAGGAGTGCAGACGGATGGAGGTGCAATGTTCATTGCCGGAATGACAGGCGTCGCTGAACCTCCGGTGAATGACCTGTGGACCGTTCCGGGAGAAGAAAAAATGCTCAGCGAATGGAACAGGGAAGATGCTGTGGCCTTCATTGAACATGATCCTACCGTTTATTATATGAAATGCCAGATAGAAGATTTCCTGGATGCTTTAAAAAATGGGACGGAACCTCTTGTCACCGGACAGGCAGGCAGGAGGACGGTAGAATTGTTTACAGCCATTTACAGGTCTTCACGAGATAACAAGCCCCTAAGATTCCCACTGGAACCTGATACTGCCTGATGATGTAAGAGTTTGTAAATGAATAAATAAAACACGTTAAAGAAATATCATAATA
>CAZTDW010000235.1:0-6110 GCA_964611835.1 uncultured Rikenellaceae bacterium
CAAATTCCGGTATGATAAAGGTAGAAAATGTTAAGTGACCTTCAAATGGTTGAATCAGAAAGTTCTCATCATAGTTCTAATCAACTTAAAATGAGCCAACCACCCCCTTCCCTTTTTTTTTAAAGGGAAGGGGCAGGGGATGGGTTTCTTAGATTCATAAACTGAGTGGTCGCATCTTATACCGCACTAATTGTCAAAAGTCAGGATACCGCAGGTTTTCGCAGATTTTGTTTTCCCGCAGATCTTGAAGATTTTCGCGGATTAAATAAGTTATTGATTCATTTCAGTCTTCATCCTCCTCCTCGCCAGGCATAAAGAATGCAGCCCTTACGGTAGGCGGGCATGGTGAATCCAGTCCCTTGACGGCTCTCCAGATAACCTCATTGAAAAGAAAATCGTTTATCCTGTCCTCTGCTGTAAAGTCAAACTGCTCGCTCATTCTCTGCCATTCGTTTTCCGCCAGGTTTTTCTCATCAAGATTCACCAGGCATGGTTTTACCTTAAAGGGAGGATGATCAGGGGTATTATTCATGGATCTCCACAGTGAGTTTGCCGCTGCATCATATTGTGTCATCGGAGGGAGGCCCAGGATAAGTTCTATTGTTTTAAGAAGGGATGTGGTTGTATATGGTGTATGATCCACGAAGCCCTTTTTTACAAAACCGCCTGCGATATATGCTGTGCTTCGGTGCGCATCAACATGATCAGGTCCGTTCTGTGCGTCATCTTCAACTATTATTGCAAGGCTTTCCTTCCATATGGGGCTGTGGCTGAGGTGGTCGATGAACAGTCCCACGGCCAGGTCGTTGTCTGCCACATGGGCAAAGGGTGTTGGTCGTCCGAGGCGCAGGCCTTCTGTATGGTCATTGATGAACCGCAGGGTATTGAGCTGTGGAAGGGCATTTATTGCAACCAATGAATCGAAATCGCGTCTCCACTGGTAAAAGCGGACGGTATCCCTTACTGATTCATCCCATCCTGTGAAACTGGTGCAGAAATGGCCTTCGAGTACCGGTATGGAAGGACGGTTATTGCTTATGAATTCACCGTAGGTTCTGAAACTTACTCCCTGTCGTTTGCACATATCCCATAGAAAGCCATCCTTATTGTTTGCGATTTCTCTCTGCCCTTCACCAGGATAGGAACCACCGCGGCCCCCGTAGCTTGTCGGCCAGTTTTTTTCAAGGTAATCAGTGGCATAGGCTCCCATGGTCCAGCTGTGTCCGTCGGCGCTGACCTCGCCATTGACATAAAAGTTGTCGAGCAGTACAAATTCGCGGGCAATGGCATGCTGATTGGGTGTGACGTTTTCACCGAAGAGCACCAGAGAAGGATCTCCGTTGCCTTCGGGCATGTCACCCAGTACCTGGTCATAAGTGCGGTTCTCCTTTATGACATAAAAGACATATTTAATGGGAGAAGGATCTCCCACCTTTTTCGGGATGGGATTGCCCTCCGGCGCATCGTTTGCCAGCAGTTCTTTTTCTTTGTTATAAGGAGTATTGTTATAGACAGCCTTTGAGAATATCCCCATCTGTTTATCATCGGGGAAGTTGATGATGCTCATGGTTCCCTTGAAAAGCCCGCCTATATACTGGACTTCCATGGTCTTTTCCTTTCCGCCTTCATGGTAGACCACTTCCGATCCTCTTCTGTATGGATTGGGGCCGTACGGATTGGCTTTTGATGTAACGCCTTTACCGTTACTGACAAGGATCATATCGTTTACGACCCTGACGCATGTCGGATACCATGCGGCCGGGATGAATCCTTTGCTTTTGCTTTCGCCAGGCTCCGAGACGTTGAAGACTGCAAGGCAGTTATTGTCGGCATTTGCTATGAACAATGTCTTCTCATCTTCGCTGAGGGCAACGCTGTTGGTAGTTGAACCGCTGGGTGCGTCGGGATACAGGGCGGTGTTAAGGGTTTCAATGGTCTTCATCTGCCGGGTATCGATAACTGAAACATTGTTGTCGTTGGCGTTGGCTACATAAAGGTACTGGCCGCTGCGGCTGATGCACATGTCGTTGGGATTATCTCCGACGGCAACCGATCCTGTTATCTTTCCGGAGAAAGTATCGAATACTATTACCTTGTCGCATCCCCAGCATGATGCGTACAATGTTTTGCGGTCGGGCGACAGGATGCAGGTATATCCTTCACCTCCGAGAGGATGGACTGAAACAACCGATTTGAGCCGTGTATCAACCACATAAAGGGAATTGTTTTCCTTGGTAACGGCATAGAGACGGTTCCTTGAGTCGTCGAGTGCGATTCCGGCAATGGAAATTTTCCCGGGCCATGGATCACCTATCCTGATTGTATCGTGATTTACCAGTTTATTTTTCCTTACCGAATATCTGATTATGATGTTATCGTTGCCGCCTGATGCGTATAGGTATTTGCCGTCATCTGAAAAAGCAAGTCCCAGCCATGACTTACCTATCTCGGTTGAGAAGACAGAAGTTCCCTTTTTCAGATTTATCAGCTGGATCGTCTGGGTACTCTGTCCGTTGTTGGTAACGGCAGCAAGTTTTTTGTCGGGAGAGATTGTGATGTTAAGCGGCAGGTCGCCGAGGGGGATCAGTTTTCCGACCGGTGTCAGATGCCATCCGTTAGGCAGGGATACGCGTTTTGATTCAATTTCTACAAGTGTCTGGCCATAAAGGTTTAAAAGCAATGCATTAAGCATTATCAGCGCGATCAGGCTGATTCTTCTGCTGGTTAATCTCGACTTCATTTTTAAAATATTTGGTTTTCAATACCTTAAGAGCATCTTTTCTGATCTTTATTACTGCTTTGCCGGTTATTTTTACAGGTTCTCCGTCGACATGGTATCTTGTTTCATCTGAGGAAATGGTTACCGTTCTGTCGGTTTTCAATGTCCTCACATATTTTGACCGGTTTATGGTTTTGGCAAAAAGACGGAAGATAAAAACCGGGGCTAGGTATTTAGGGAAAGGCCGGATCAGGACAAGGTCAAGCTTGCCGTCATTCGGGACGGCTCCGGGGGCGATAAAGGCGTTATTGCCGAACTGGCGGGTATTGGCTACGGTAAGCAGAAAAAGATCTTCGGATATGGCCCATTCTCCCTCGATTTCAATATTAACCCTGAAAGGTTTCAGGATGATATAATTTTTCATTGTTATCCATAAATATGCCCAGAAGCCGCGTGTCCTGAGCCTGTCGAATGAGTGGGCAACAAAGCTGTCGAGGCCAATTCCTGCCACATTGAGGCAAAGCTGGTCATTTATTTCGATAATGTCGATCAGGATATTTTCATTTTTTTCAATATCCTGAAGCAGGGATCGTAGGGCAGGTTTGAAACCCAGTTCCTTGGCGAAGCCATTTCCCGAGCCTATAGGGAGGACTCCCAGCGATTTCCCGGTGCCTATAAGTTTTGATGCCACGGTATGCACTGTCCCGTCGCCACCGGCAGCAATAAATACTTCGTATCTGTTGAAATTTTGTCTGATCAGGGTTCCTGATTCATCGATGCTTAATGATTTGTAATAAGCCAGTTGGTTTCTGCGGCGTTTAAGCTCCTTCGATATTAGATATTTTACAGGAGGTATGCCGGCAGAAGGGTTTAGGATAAACAGGGCTTTACTGGTCCCTTTCGGATGATCCATCATTAAACAAATAGCAAATAAGGGTAAATTTAGCAAAAAATGTTACCCTGCAGGCGGATATTGTTCAATAAGATTGTTCTGGCGCTTTATTGCCCTGAGGAATTGTTTCAGCGGCATGGGTTTGAATCCTCTTGCCCTGTTAAGGTTCCCTATTCTGAAAAGCAGTTTATATGCCCTGAAAAATTCGCCATACAGTTTAAAGAGTGAAACATTGGGATCCCATGCCTGTATAGCCTCGGCTCCGGCGCCGTTTATTTCAATGATGTAAAAACCTTCTCCTTTCATGAGGCTATCCACTGATTCAAATCTGATATCGAAGCGGCCGAAATGGAATTCGGGCATGCTCCGGGCGATCTGGTCAAAGCGGTCGGTAAGCTCGGGGGTTATCATGTGGCTTGCGTCGCGGTACAGTCCTCCCACTCTCAGGCTCCCGATAAAAGAGAGTCTTATGAGTTCGCCTTCTTTCGGGATCTGATCCAGATCCTCCTCTCCGAAACCCACATGTTCATTTTTTTCTCCCAGGTAATAGCCGGCCCTCAGCCTGGTCCGCTGATCTTTCTGGATAAGCTGCCGGAGGGTGGATTCTCCGTCGCCGGTAACAAAAGGGAAATATCTCAGCGTTATTGAATATATTTTGCCTTTGGCTTCTCCGGGGATCCTTACGTAGAAGACTCCTGCTTCACCGTCGTAAGTGACCGGGCGCTGAAGGACGATTTGTTCATTATGCGGGAAGTTTGCGATATACTGCAGCAGGTGGGACTTATCTTCCACGAGCCTTACCCCGTAGCCATTCCATCCGATATCGGGTTTTGCAACGATAGGGAAATCAAGCTTTTTCTCCTCCATGGCCCTGAGTGCGTTTTCAAGGTCTGTTTCATCAGGAACACCGTTACGGGTGATGGTGACAAACTCAGAAACCCATTTTTTCTGATCCTGTCCTACCATTTTCATTACTGAAGCTTTTGACTCTCCCATGAACCCGCCGGTTTCAATTTTTGGATTAGATGCTGATGGCAGGGTCAGACTTCTGTAGCGGATTCCCAGAAAGATATAGTACAGGCCTACAGGAATGTACAGAATGTTGTTGGGGATATGCTCTGCAGAGGCCACTGTTTTTTTAAGGTCATCAAGTGAAGGCATCCCATGAAATTTCCGTCTTATACCGGGCATATATTTCTTGAATACGGCAAAGAATGAAGGAGGAAGATTTCCCATAGCTTTTTCAGTTGTTTTACTCCATCGTGATTTGAAAGAATTCCTGACAGCCCAGGCTACAAGCAGTAAAGCAGCAAGCCCCCATGCCCAGTATCCCAGATGGTTGAGTACAAGGTCGCCGAAAAGGATGACAATGGTAAGGACTATTGAGGAATAGATTGCGCCTGCAAGAATGGAAACGGTTGCAAAACGTACAAATGGTATTCTGAACCAGCCGCATGCCACAAAGGTGGGGAAAAGCAGTCCGGGTGTTATCCGGCACAATACAAGTACCCTTACCAGATGGGTGTCAAGCCATATATGAATCCGCTCCACTTTCGGCCCGATAATTTTTGAACGCAGCCACTTGTTCTGCTGTGCCAGATGGCCAAGTCCGTAAATTAAAATGTCTCCTGTGACTATTCCAAGGTACACGCTCACATAAGCCATCCATACAGGCAATTTGTGTTCTACAGTTGAAAATGCGGCAGCAAGGATTGCAGCATCCTCATGAAGGAATGTCATGAAGAATATTACAGTGCAGTGTTCGAGCCAAAGAAGGAGTTCCGGAGAAAACATTAATAGAACATGATAATTTACAACAAGTTCCGCTTCCTTTCAAAATAAACGTGCGTAAAAATAGCTTCATTTATGATATATTGTTCTTTCCGGCGCCAAAAAAAATGAAATTCATAAATTATTCCATGAACGGATATCTGAAATCTGTGGCAGGTCCTGACTTGTGATGCAATGTAAAATTAATGCGGTTTCATTTTCTAACACACTGAAATTAAATGATAAAAAACTCAAAAAAAAGATTTTTACCGCACTAACAACTGTTTTTGCTTTATGCTCAGTATCAGAAAGATTCAGACAAAGAAAAGTTGATTCCTTAACTCTTTGCCAGCGTCTTCCAGTGATATCTTAACCCTTCCCCTGCCCCTTCCCTTTAGCAAAAAGGGAAGGGGGGAATCCTGCATATTATCAGCTTTTTGTTTTAAATGAACCGGACCATCCACCTCAATGACGAAAGAGGGGAAGAGTCATATTCTTCCGTAAATTCCTGGCTAATAATATAATTTGCCTGTAATCACTATATGGAATGCGAGACATAATCAAATTCCGGTATGATACAGGTAGAAAATGTTAAGTGACCTTCAAATAGTTGAATGAGAAAGTTCTTATCATAGCTCTAATCAGCTAAATATCAGCTAGCTAACCCCTTCCCTTTCTTTAAAGGGAAGGGGCAGGGGATGGGTTTCTTTGATTCATAAACTGAGTGGT
>CAZTDW010000236.1:0-6104 GCA_964611835.1 uncultured Rikenellaceae bacterium
CAAATATCTCCGAAAAGCAATAAAACGCAGGAATCCAGCTCTTCCATCCCCGCTTCACGATAAACGGTATAACCTTTTTGTTATGGAGCGAAATGAATATATCGGTTCTGATGTATGGCCACCTGCAGAAACAGAAATCAGAAAGTATTACCTGGGGCCGGAAGATGTGATTGCATCGGAACCATTCGAAATGAGCGGTAGTCTGTCATATACCTATGACCCTGCCGATCCGTTTCCGAGTCTGGGAGGTACAACGCTTGGTAAAGGTGTCGGGCCCGCACGGCAGAATCCAAATGTCGGACGAAAAGACCAGATTGCGTTTGAAATGGATGCTGCAAATGAACCTCTGATCCTCCTGGGACCTGTTTCGGCAACGTTATGGCTTTCCAGCAGCGCTGAATGTACTGACTTTATTGTCAGTATACAGGATGTTTTTCCTGATGGGAAGATAATTAATATCCAGGAGGGAGGAGCACGGCTGAAGTTTGCTGATGACAGTAAAAAACAGGCAGAGATATCTGTATGGGCCACCGGTTACCAGCTTAATCCCGGGCACAGGTTAAGGGTAGTAATAAGTTCAGGCTGGTTCCCGAGATACAACAGAAGCCTTAATAACTGTGAACCTGCAGCCATTGCAACTACAATGAATAAAGCTGTTCAGACTCTGTGGTATGGCCCGGATACACCATCATCGGTTAATCTGCCTGTTTATACTATCCCGTCAGGAAATAATTAAATATTTACAAAATGAAAAAGATTAAAGTGTTACTGATTCCTTTTTGTCTGCTTCCTCTGCTCTTTTTTTCCTGTCAGACTGAACGAAGCAAGTCTTCAGATCAGGTACTGAATGAACCGCTCTTCAGGTACCAGGATATTGAAACCCGTTGGAACAGTTTTGAAAACCCGACTTCAGGAAAAGGTACTGGTGGCTCCGAAAACAAAGGTGCAAAAGGTCATCCTTACGATTATCTGAAAGCAGGAGAATCGAAAGAACTAATGAATGTCAAGGGTTCGGGTATAATAACAAGGATGTGGTTTACAATACGCGAACGGTCACCTCAGATGCTGCGTTCATTAAAGATAGAGATGTTCTGGGATGGTGCTGATAAACCTGCTGTATCAGCTCCTTTCGGTGACTTTTTCGGCAACGGGCTGGGACGCCTGGTCGCCCACGAAAACGCACTTTTTGCTAATCCCGAGGGTCGTTCATTTAACTGTTTTATTCCGATGCCCTTTAAAACCGGGGCAAGAGTTGTCATTACAAACGAAGGAAGCACCGATTTAACAATGCTCTTTTACGACATCAATTTTGTCGAGACAAAAAACTGGGATCCGGACAATCTTTATTTCCACTGCTTCTGGAACCGCGATACAGCAACGGTTCCGGGTGTGGATTATACAATACTGCCCAGAACCGAAGGCAAGGGCCGTTTCCTTGGAGTAAGCTTCGGTGTTATGGCTAATCCGCTTTACCAGAAATCATGGTGGGGTGAGGGTGAGGTAAAAATGTACCTCGACGGTGATGGTGGTCTGCCGACCCTGGCAGGAACAGGCACAGAGGATTATATCGGCACAGCCTGGGGACAGGGGGCTTATGTCAACCGCTATTCCGGATGTCTGGTTGCCGATACCGAAAAGGACCACTGGGCATTTTACCGTTTACATATTCCCGACCCGGTAATCTTCAGCACCGATATCCGTGTGACTATTCAGGCTATGGGAGGCAATACGAAACCGGTTGTTATTGAAATGCTCAAAAATGGTGTACCCCTGATCCCTGTTACTGTACAAGATCAAAATACCTTTTTAAAGCTAATGGATATGGACCAGCCCGTGGATCTTGAGAACCCTGATTTAATTGACGGATGGACAAATTTCTACCGTTCCGACGACTGGTGTTCAACGGCTTATTTCTATCTCGACAAACCGGTTAACGAGTTGCCTTCACTATCTTGTACCGTGCTGAGAACCTGGGGGCTGGAGTAATAATTGAAGAAGATTATTTTCGCACCCGGAAAAGAAACTCTCTTCTGGTTTTCAAAATTTTCAGATTTTATTTGCCCTTACCGCTATATAGGGTATCCCCGGTAATGAAATTTCTGTGAATCCACTGAATTCTCCTTCGATGGGAGTGACAGTCATGTTCCAGGCATCAATTATCTCAAGCCGGAATTTTACATCTTTGGGCAGATTAAGTCTCGCTCTTGCCTGCTGACTGTTTCCATAGTAAAAGAGATAATATTCCTTATCCTTGATCAGGTATGTTTCCTTGTTCCAAAGGTTATGAAAAGGGTAAATCCCTTCAACTGGTCCTTCAGTCATTATTTTGTGAAGAAATCCGATCCTTCCAGGACTTTTTCCATAAAGTTTCCCTCCCTTCGACCACCAGAGAATATTCTCAGGGTGAATGTATGTTTCCCCGTGCGTGCAGTATGCCCCCCTGCAATATGAAATCCAGAATCTGTTTACCATCTCCTCAGGTGTTAGATTCCCCCAGTCATTCGGAATATTTCCCTCGTAAACGCATTCATCGATTATCACAGGTTTTTTGTATAATTCACGCCAGTCCTGAATATCCTGGAGATAAGGAGTTTGAATGCTTAAGTGTGTAATCCATGGTTTGGAATGGTTATACCAGCCCATACCATTGTGTATACTGCAAAGGTGCCCCGATGGATCGTAAGTCTGAATAATTTTGAAATATTCTTCCCATTCCTCGTCGGTTTTGGCCATGATATCATATTCATTTGCCATCGACCACCACACATTTCTGAATGATGCCATTCTGGCTATCAGGTATCTCAGGTAGAATCCGGCCTGTTCCCTGTTCATTTTATCGAGGTTCCAGTGACCGTAATCATAGGGATGAAAAATGATCAGATCTGCTTCAATCCCAAATTTTTGTAATTCGAGGATTTTATTTTCAAGGTTTCTGAAGAAATCAGGATTCGGTCTGAAAAAATCCCATCCTTTTTCCGATGATCCCTCGAAAGGGTAATATGGAGGTTCGTTATTGATGTATACATCGTAATTCTTCGGCATCACAGTCATTCTGATTTTATTGAATTTTGTTGCTGCCAGGGAAGCAAGGGTTTGCCGAACAAGTTCATCAGGCTGATGCACCCATGCATAGCATGTTGTTCCAACCGGGTAGAATGGAGTTCCGTCTGCATAGCCAAAGTCAAAAGTGTTGCGTACTCTGACGGGTCCGTGATTATCTCCGGCATGAGGAATACAGGTAAAACTGCCTTTTTTTGAATCAAGTTCCTTCCGGTTGCTCTTTATTGTATATTTCCATTCTCCGGGCTCATCAGGCATGAATCTTACTTTATAAATTCCACCCCCGTCATAGAAGCCCTCACAGGAAAGTGTCCTGTTAAGATTGCTGAATTCAGCTGATATTCTGACATCAAGGAAAGGATTCCCGTCTGAGGGCCCTTTCAGAGACAATTCAAATACCATATATTGCTCAACTGAAACAGAAAAAACCGGGGTGCACAGAAAGACCAATGTAGCAATCAGACCAACTTTTATTTTCATGGATTATAGGATTTTTATCTTGTTAATTCTTTGTATGAGACCAGTTTAATTCTCTTCTCTGAGATTGTCTTTTTTACTTCATCGCTGGTAAACACCCTGGTTACCGCATCGCGGTCAGCTGCAACATTTTCATAACCCGTATGCCAGATTGCACGCATTTCAGGGGTATCATATCCGGGATGATCGATAAAGAGATATCTGCCGGGCTTGAGATTTTGAAGGATTTTTACGGTTGACTCTATTCTAGCTGCTGCTGTCGTATCGTTCCTGTCCCATAAGGCTATACCTTTAAAGCCCTTTTCACGGGGATTTATGTTGAGCCCATATTCTTCAGCAAGTCTTTTTACAAGAGCGCCAATTTGCGGGTCGCACCCTTCACATCCCATGTGACAGTTCAGATGACTGGCATGAGGCACATGCTTTTTTGCCATTTCGATTTGGGCCCTGAATTCTGCTTCAATCTCCTCAATCTTCCATGAGGCATCCTTCAGTGCAGTCCCTTTCGGAAAATCATCCCTTTGCCAGATCATAGGGTAAAAATATCCGTCTTTGTCAACCAGGCTCGGGCAGCAGGTCAGAGGACGCCATTTGATGTCGTTCCATTCGCTTGTGACAACAAGATGTACACCAACATCAAGGCCGGGATTTTCATTAAGAAGCCGTACGGCTTCAGGGAACCATGGACCCGGGACCATCAGTTCGACAGAGCGCATGATCCCATTCCTGTACGACTCGATGCATGCCATATTTGCGGAATGGGAGGATCCGATGTCATCACCGCGGACAAGCAGACAGATCCCTATATCATCCTGGGAATAAGCATTCAACATGGATAGCAGACAAAATGCTGACAGAAATGCAAGTATTCTTTTCATGGTTTTGTTAATAGTATTGTTGATATTAATCAACATAATAGTTGATATTAGTTATATGTATAGTTGATATTTATCATTATTCGTGTGATCATATTAAAATATCTGGCTTCGGCTTATTTGACCTTTATCCTGAATGCCCATGCATAACTGCAGGAGGTTGGTCTTGCTTTGTGTTGGGGATAATTTATGGTCAGACCGCCGGATTCATCCCATTTCCATTGCAGATCGCCGGGTACACCAAGCATATTGATTTTAGATCCGGTTACAGGTCTGACAGATTTCAGGTTAAAATTCTCCCCCTGCCATTTAAGAAAGATTGCATACACATAATCTCCCTTTGAAGTGAACCAGGCATCTCCTTCATTCTGGATTTTCCATGGACGGGTACCATAAATTGCATCGCCATTTATCTCCAGCCAGCTGCCAAGCTGAAGCAAGGGGTACTGCTCATAATCGGGTATAAGACCTGAAGCAGTGGGCCCTACATTAATGTCAAAGTTGCCATTACGGCTCACTCCTGTGATCACCTTGTCGATGAATTGCTTTGGTGAAAGACAGTCTATGGGATCGGTATCGCGGTTATATCCGAAAGTTTTGGCAATGCCCTGCCAGTACGACCATTTATGGGTCAGAAGCCCCTCACTTCCTTTTTCGTACATGTATTCAACATTGTAAAGATCCCCGTGCTTCCCGCGTTCATCTTTGCCAAACCTGTCATTAATGAAGACTTCCTGATTGTTTTTCGCGGCCTCATTATAATAGTATGCCACAACCTCCCTCATCTTCCAGAAGGATTCGGGATGGTCCCATTCTCCATCAAAGAAAAAGAAATCGGGATGGTAAAGGCTTATAAGTTCCCTGATCTGTGGGATCATGAAATCATCCACATAATTATTAACCTTTTTAAGGCCTGCATAAGGTATGTCTATACCGGTATAAAGAGGATTAAACCATTCATACAGTGAATAATAAAGTCCTACCTTAAGTCCGTGTTTCCTTGCAGCTGCAAAATACTGGCCCAGAATATCCTTTTGCGGGCCCATTTTCATTGCATTCCTGTCGGTATACCTGGTTGGCCACAGGCAAAAGCCGTCATGATGCTTTGAGGTAATAAACATATACCGTGCGCCCATCTTTTTGGCGAATTTCGCCCACTCTTCCGGATCATAATTTTCAGCTTTCCACTCAGGAATGAAATCGTCATAAGTCCTGCTGCCGTAATTCTCCTGATGATATTTCATCGTAGGATTTTCAGGGTCGTGCATCCTGAATCCATACCATTCCGCATACGATATTTCACCTTCGCGCGGAGCCCATGCCGGCACTGAATATACTCCCCAGTGCATGCTCAGACCTATTTTTGCATCTTCATACCATGAAGGCATCTGGTGGCTGTCAAGTGATTCCCATGTGGGTAAATATGGCTCCCTGACCTGGGAATTTGAATACAGCGACATCCAAAACAGGATTATGATTGTGAGTCTGGTTTTCATGATATGATTGTTTTATGTTTAATCTGATAAATTCCTGTTTATTAGTAATATGTTGTATTACTTTGTGTTACTTTGTGCAAAACTTTGAGTCCCTTTGTGGTTTATTTTTTCTACCACAAAGTCGCCCAAAGGTTGTCACAAAGGAATCACAAAGGAATTAAAGGTTACACAAAGGGGCACGAAGTTTATGAATAAT
>CAZTDW010000237.1:0-6097 GCA_964611835.1 uncultured Rikenellaceae bacterium
GAAGTGATAGCTCAATACGATGTTGGTATCCCCTTCCGGGATCCTCAGCTGGTCGAAGGTTTCTGCCGACTGCCACCTGTTCGATCCAAGAACCAAAACTCTTGATGGTTCCCAAACCCTTACCGAATCAATAAGCCGTGCGAGCAGCTGGTTCCACTGCTCCGGGTCATCGGCAACAGGTTCGTTCATTGGCTCATAAGCCACCATTGCCAGGGGCCATTCCTTTAGAAAATCTGAAAGGTCTTTCCACAGAGCTATAAATTTGTCCTGTTCGGCCGGCTCCGTCCATAGCGGCTTTACTTCAGCAATGAAATGATGCGAGCGAAGGATATGAAGGTCTATAATCACCCTTAGTCCGGCATCATGGCACCAGCTGATGCAGTTTTTCATGAGAGTGAATGCATCTTCATTCCTTTTTCCCGTTTCATCCCACATCTGCTCTTCGTCGATGGGAAGACGGATATGGTCAAAACCCAGGGAATCTATGTATTTCACATCCTTTTCCGTGAAGAATTTTGCCCTCTGTTCTCCCCTCGCCCTGCTTTGCGAAAGCCAGTGGCCGACGTTGGTCCCTCTTTTAATCTTAAATGATTCTCCGCCGAAAGGATCGGATTTCTTTTCTGACTTCTGACTCTGGCATCCGGGTATAAGCAGCAATAACGCCTGCAGCATGATTGCATAAAATAAAATTTTCTTCATAAGTTCTGGTTTTAAGGTTTTATTGCAAGTCCTGGTCCGGGATCCTCCCGGTAATGTATTCTGAACAGGTTTTATTTTGTCAGGAAAAATTATATCTTCACGAAAAACAGGTTTCGTTAGCTAATTTATAATTTACATTGCTATATACCTAAACATGTGCCCAAAATCGCGACCGGTTAACAATTATTAACAATTATATCAATGATCATTATGAAATCAGCAATCTTGTCGAAAATTATTCCTGCCGGGGCAGGTAATAAAATTACATCATTTCTCAGATTTCCGGCAATGATTTTATTGTTTTCCACCGCTGTAAATTATGGTGAGTTGGATGCCCAGAGGATCTCAAGGGATCTGAATGTCGGTCTTCTTATCAATCAGGCAGGGTATATCCCGGAAGCATCAAAGGTTTTTATTGTAAAGGGGAATCTGAACGGAAATTATGATGTCATCAGCCTTGAGACCGGGGAAAAAGCATTTTCGGGGGTGATGAAATATGATCCCGGCGATTTCGGTGATTATTCTGCAGGTGATTTCAGTGCATTAAAGAAGGAGGGGCATTATTATATCAAAGCAGATACGATAAGGTCTTACCCTTTCAGGATTTCAGGAAGCACCTACGATGATGCGATGAGCCTGATCGTGAAGTATTTTTCCCTTCAGCGATGCGGATCGAGCACCACCGGTTATCTTTCTCCCTGCCATACCGACGATGGCATCAGAATGGATAACGGCAGGCACCAGGATGTATCCGGAGGCTGGCATGATGCAAGCGATCTGAGAAAATGGGTTGGAGCAACCATTTATGGAATGATTGGATTGGCGAGGGCTTATGAACTGATGGAAGAGAACAACATTATGAGACCCCGGATAATGGATGAGCTAAGATGGGGCAATCAGTATTTTCTGAAGATGCAGGAACCGGAGGGTTACGTAATGAATTTTGTGGGAGGCGACGTCAAAAAACATTCCGACAGCAACAGGTGGACAGACATTGAACCAGGTCCGGAAGGCGGAGAGCTCAGGTTCACGAAGCCTACGGCAGGAAGATCGAATGCCGACATGCTGATCTTCGGATCAAATGATGACAGGGTCATACGCACAGATCCTGTTGATATGATCGCCCAGTATAATTTCGTGGTATCTGAGGCTGTAATGGCCAGAATAACAAGGATGAGCGATCCGGATTATTCGGGCAGGTGCCTTGAAGTCGCAGAGCGATGCTTTGCCTGGTGCAAAGCTTCTAACCCTCAGAAAGATCCCGGTACAACGGGTGCATCTATCCAGGCCGCTGTTGAAATGTACAAAACCACAGGAGAGGATTCATACAGGGATTTTGCAGTGGAAAAGGCCCGTGACCTGCAAAAGCTACAGGCAGCAGCTGATAAAGATGCACCAGGCGGATTTTTTTATAATTCAGACCAGAAGAGCGAACCATACAAGGATATATGGCACGGATGCCTTGAATTCATATCTATTTGTGACCTGGCGGAAGCCCTGCCCGGCCATGGTGATTCAGGGCTATGGAAAAGCATGATGGAAAGCTACTCGCGATACCTGTTGTTCATGTCGGGGAAAAACAGTTTCGGTATCGTGCCTTACGGGCTTTTTTCAGAAAAGGATCCGGGTGGCAACCGAAAAACAGGCAGGTACTGGTACAGGTACTTTATGCAGCCTGAGCTTGAATGGTGGGTGGGAATCAACTCAAATCTCGCATCAGCAGGAGTGGGACTGATGAAAGCTTCATTCCTGCTTAAAGACAGTGAGCTTAAGGCTGCAGCGCAGAGACAGCTCGACTGGATAATTGGCAGGAATCCGTTTAACAGCTCAACCCTTATAGGAATCGGATATAACCATCCCAGGCATTTCCCGGGAAGCACTTTCCTTCCAAATACACCTGTAATACCAGGCGCTGTGCTAAACGGGCTCGGAGGTGATAAATCCGATCAGCCTGATATAGGCAATGGGAACTGGCAGATATCTGAATACTGGACACCCATGGTCGCATATACGCTCTGGCTCCTGGCTGAACTAAACGAATCAGAATAATCCGTACGGGATCAGGCTTCCGAGCATGATTATAATGTTTGTAAACCACATTTTTTAACATCTGAAGATTTAAAAAATAGTATATTGCACATTCTTTCAGGGATGGATATATTCATCAGGTGAGATTTTTATGAGGCAACCAGTCATATCATACTTTCACGGCAACTGCTCTTATTTATTTCGAAAATGTTTATGTCTTGGACTTTTATTCATCCTGACCCTTCAGGTGAAGGGCCAGGATATCAAAATATTTGAAGCGGTTCCGGCAAAAAAATCGGGGGTGACCTTTAAAAATGTCATCACCGAAAATGTCCATCACAATGCCCTTACCCATGAAAACCTGTATAACGGGGGAGGTGTGGCTACAGGCGACATTAACAATGACGGCCTTGATGACATTTATCTTATCTCGAATATGGGATACAATAAGCTTTACCTGAACCAGGGGGGATTGAAATTCAAAGATATCACCGAGAGTGCCGGAGTCGCAGGCAGAACCGGATGGAAGACCGGAGTGACCATGGTCGACATAAACGGAGATAACCTCCTTGATATATATGTTTGCTACTGTGGAAAAGAAACTGTTGACGGAAGGAGAAATGAACTCTTTATCAACAAGGGCAATCTTAAATTCGAGGAAGAAGCCAAAAAATGGGGTATTGACGACCCTACCTATTCAACCCTGGGCGCATTTTTCGATTATGACCTTGACGGTGATCTCGACATGTTCCTTGTAGCCACAAACACAAAGGTGATAAGGGGAATGGAGTTTGAAAATGCAAGGGTTGAAAATGATCCGTATGCCGGAGACAAACTCTTCAGGAATGACGGTGGCCGCTTTACAGATGTGACAATCCCTGCCGGGATCATTTCAACAGGCATAGGTTACGGACTGGGAATAGCAATTTCTGACATAAACAAGGATGGATGGCCTGATGTATATATTACAAACGACTATATAGAACCCGATTACCTGTATATCAACAACGGCAACGGTACTTTCACCAACAGGATGACCGAACATGTCCAGCACAATTCGCAATCGGCCATGGGCAATGAAATAAATGATTTCAACAACGACACCTGGCCCGACATTTTTACTGCCGACATGCTTTCGGAAGACAACAGAAGGCTAAAGCTTCTCTATGGTCAGGAAAACTATCTTGAATATGCGATGCAGGTGATCCAGGGATTCTATCATTCCACTATGCGTAACATGCTTCAGCTTAATAATGCCAACGGCACTTTCAGCGAAATAGGGCAGCTTGCAAACGTCTCCAACACCGACTGGAGCTGGGCCCCACCCTTTGCCGATTTTGACAACGACGGCTGGAAAGACCTTCTTGTTACCAACGGATATTTCAAGGATTATACTGACCGTGACTTCCTTAAATTCAAGAATGACTATTATCTCGAAAAATCAAAGACCAAAGAGGTGCCCGACACTTTCTACCTTACCAGCTTCATGACCTCAACCCCTGTTCACAACTATGTTTTCAAAAACAATAAGGACCTTACCTTTACTGACAAAAGCAGAGCCTGGGGATTTGACAAGAAGGGATTTTCCAACGGCGCTGCCTACTCCGACCTTGACAATGACGGAGACCTCGATCTGGTCATAAGCAACCAGAATGAAACAGCATCAATATTCCAGAATATGATCCGCGAACGCAATCCCGGGGCCAACTATATCGGTATCAGGCTTAAAGGGACCGGTAAAAATACGGCAGGTCTGTGCAGCAAAGTTTATGTTTATACAAAATACGGGGTTCAGTTCCAGGAACAGATGCCCTCAAGAGGCTACCAGTCATGTGTCAGCACGAAGCTCCACTTCGGCCTTGCTGATGCTGAAAAAATCGATTCCATAAGGGTAGAATGGCCGGGAGGCAATGTTAATTTATTAACAGATGTTACGGCAAACCAGATAATTACTATAGAATGGAATGACCAGAACAGAAGGTTCTCCCCTGCCCCTCAGCCCGAAACGCTGTTTGTCCCGGTGGAATCGATCGTACCCTATGAGCACACCGAATACGGATCAAATGATTTCAGGAGACAGCCGCTTCTGACTTCAATGCTTTCTCCCGTCGGACCGGTAATTGCCACTGCCGATGTAAACGGCGACAACCTTGTGGATATCTATGCGGGCGGAACAATTGAAAGTCCCGGGAAACTATTCCTCCAGGGTGAGGATGGATATTTCAAACCATCCCCGTTGTTCAGTTTTCCTGAAGACATCAACTGTACTGACGGCGACGCATGTTTCTTCGATGCCGACGGAGATGGAGACCAGGACCTTTACATAGCCAGTGGCGGTTATCATGAATACTCCGCAGGGGATAAGGCTCTTCAGGACCGGCTTCTTATCAACGACGGAACAGGGAAATTCACAAAGGCCGCCAATGCCCTGCCTCCCATGCTCACATCCAAATCCTGCGTGCGCCAGACCGACATCGACAGGGACGGGGATATGGATCTTTTTGTAGGAGGCTGGGTAATGCCGGGTGAATACCCTCTTCCGCAGGAAAGCTTCATCCTTCTGAACGACGGAAAAGGAAAATTCGTAAATGTTGCCCCATCGATGATACCCGCCCTTTCAAAAGGAGGAATGATAACCGATGCAGCATGGGTTGACCTTAACAACGACTCATGGCCCGATCTGATAACTGTCGGTGAATTTATGCCCGTGCGTGTTTTCATAAATGATAAAGGCAATATTCTCAGGGAGGCAACCAAAACCTGGTTTGATGCACAGGAGACCGGATTCTGGAACAAAATCACAGTTTGTGACTTCGATCATGACGGTGACATGGATTTCATCGCAGGTAATTTCGGATTGAATTCACAGCTCAAAGCCTCTCCCAGGGAACCTGTCGAACTGTATTTCAAAGACTTTGATAACGACGGTTCAATAGACCCGATACTTACATATTATATCCTCGGGCAATCGTATCCATTCCCCAGCAGGAATGAACTACTGACACAAATGGGCGTTATGAGAAGGAAATTCCCCACCTATGATTCGTACAGCAAAGCAAAGCTTTCAGACATTTTCTCTCCCGAAGATCTGCAAACCGCCACCAGATATGCCGCTACCGAACTAAGGACCCTTCTGTTCAAAAATACCGGTTCGAAATTCGAAAAGAGCCTGCTTCCCATGGAAGCCCAGTTTGCACCTGTATATGCAATAGAGATCCTCGATTACAACAATGACGGAAACGAGGATATCATTCTGGCCGGAAACAAGAATGCAATGTGCGTCCGTCTGGGAGTAATGGATGCAAGTTACGGACAGCTTTTTGAAGGTGACGGGAAAGGTAACTTCAAATATGTGCCGCAGACGGTCTCT